>NZ_VIGC02000016.1 GCF_006569185.2 Litorilinea aerophila
CCGCCCACCCCTTTAACGACAACACCTTCGTGATGGCCGCTGTCAGGGTCGTCTTCCCGTGGTCGATGTGCCCGATCGTCCCCACATTCACATGCGGCTTCTTCCGCTCAAATACCGCTTTGGACATTCGACTAATGCCTCCTTGATTCAGTGTAATAGTCTCAGCCAAGAATATTTTCAATGAGTAACCGCCCGTCAAAAGGGCGGTTGCCAAACCCGAATGGGTTTCATTGACTTGGCTGCCACTGCACCCTGGCAGCGCGCCATACAAAGCGTTCTGCGAGGAGCCCACAATCGGACTCGAACCGATGACCTCATTCTTACCAAGAATGTGCTCTACCGACTGAGCTATGTGGGCTCAATTACACCGGATCTGCCCACACACAACCGTAGACAGATCCGATAAGTGGGCGGGGGCGGATTCGAACCACCGTAGGCGCATGCCGGCTGATTTACAGTCAGCTCCCTTTGTCCACTCGGGCACCCGCCCGCACTTAATCAGAACACTACATCAGAACGCTACTTGCTTACTGCCGATTGCTTACTGCCGACCACTTTACTGCAACAGCCCCACTCCTAAAACCAAGACGGACACCCAGCCTTTCCGGTTCCGCCTCGGCCAGCAGGACCCGCCATATCTCCCGGCAGAGCCGACGATCGGACTCGAACCGATAACCTGCTGTTTACAAGACAGCTGCTCTGCCGATTGAGCTACGCCGGCGCTGTGTCGGAAGGCGCACGTCGTCGATCACCCAACATCGACCGACGGACGCCAGGCAACAGGTCAAAACCTTGTTGCCTGAAACTGCCGCGCGCGCTGCTAAACTCGCGCAGACAAGCGAAATTATAGCACAATCGACCCGCAGGTCAAATTTCAGGCCAGACGATGTTACAGCCCATCCTGATTCCGGTTGTGATAGCGCCCACGGACTGGGCTAGCCGGCGGACAGCCTGTGGATTCGGCCCTTGTCAAAAGCCCAGATCAGCATCTGGCTACAACTGCGCACGGCTTCATTCAGTCGCCCATAACGGGCCTCGTCGGCCAGGCCCTGTCGATAGCGATGGTATAGCTGCTGGAGGATCACGGCAACCTTGACCAGGCCGTAGATGTAATAGAAAAAGGGGGCGGGAATCGGCCGGTCACTTTGTTCCCCATAGCGCTCTACCAACTGCTGCCGGTCCAGGTTTCCCGGCAGGGCGGTCAAACCGAACAGGGCCACCAACGGCTCTGGATCCCCGGGCTCCGTCCAGTAGGCCAGGGTCGTCCCCAGGTCCATGAGGGGATCGCCCACAGTGCACATCTCCCAGTCCAGCACGGCCAAAATTCGGGCTGGATCGGCCGGATTCAGGACCAGGTTGTCATACTTGTAGTCGTTGTGGATCAGGGCAGCATCGGTCTCGGGCGGCATCTCCCGGGCCAGCCACGCCAGGGCATCCTCCAGGCCCGGCAACTCCTCAGTCTGGACTGCCCGGTATCGTCGGGTCCACCCCTGGATCTGCCGGGCCACATAGCCTGTCGGGCGCCCCAGATCCCCCAGGCCCGCGGCCTGATAGTCCAGGCGGTGAATCCGGGCCAGGTTGTCAACCGTCGACCGGGAGAGACGGGCCATCAGATCCGGCGAAAGGGGCACCGGCGAAGGCGCCTCCGCCCGCAGGACCAGACCCTGAACCCGCTCCATCACGTAGAAGGGGGCACCGATCACCTCCGGATCGGCACAGTAGTGCAGAGGACGCGGCACCTTGTCGTAGACTTGCGCAAGGCCCGATAGGACCCGATACTCCCGCCCCATATCGTGGGCAGAGCGCTCGGCCACCCCAGGCGGCGGCCGCCGCAATACCAGCTCCCGGCCGCCCATCCGCAACAGGTAGGTGCGGTTGGAGTAGCCATGGGGAAACTGGGCCACGCTCAGCGGCCCGTCTACGCCGGGTAGGTGGCTCTGGAGATAGCGGGCCAGCACCTCTACCGGCAAATCTTCTCCGGGGCGCACCGGACCAGGCCGGTCCAGGGGGTCCATGGGATACCTCTGCAAACTGAACGATGCGAAGTCAACGATTACAGTCTGGCGTCAATCCCACGGCAGAAATTTGGCGGCACTCCCCCTGGTGGAAACCAGCGGCGAATTTCTGCCGGGATTTACTATCAGCTCAGCACTTTACGGTTGCCATACACCCGCTGGTAATATTCCCGAAACTCACCGCTGCGGATGGGCTCCCACCACCAGCGGTTGTCCACGTACCAGCGCACGGTGGTGCGGATGGCTTCTTCGTGGCTGTAAGTGGGCTGCCAGCCCAGGGATATGATCTTGCTCACATCCAGGCAGTAGCGGCGGTCGTGGCCCAGGCGATCCTCCACGTGCTGGATCAGGCTGCGGGGCTTGCCCAGCTCGTCCAGCAGGATCTCCACCATCTCCAGGTTGGTCATCTCCTGGCCCGTCCCCACGTTGTAGGTTTCCCCAGGGACGCCCTTCTCCAAAATCAGGTCGATGGCGGTGCAATGGTCCAGAACGTACTGGTAATCCCGCCGCTGCTGGCCATCGCCGTAGACCGGAAGGGGCATATCGTTCAACGCGTTGGTAATGAACAGGGGCACCACCTTCTCCGGATACTGGTACGGGCCGATGTTATTGGCCCCCCGGCTGATGGTGGTGGGCAGGCCATAGGTGATGTGATAGGCCTGGACCAGGTGATCCGCGCCGGCTTTGCTGGCTGCGTACGGGCTCCGGGGGGCCATGCAGTCGGTCTCTCGGCTGCGATGCTCGCCCTCGATGTGCCCATACACTTCATCGGTGCTGATCTGGTGGTAGCGGAGATTGCCACAGCGACGGGCCACCTCCAGCAGGACGAAGGTGCCGTACACATCCGTCTGGATGAACGCGTCCGGGTTAAGGATGCTCCGATCCACGTGGGTTTCCGCGGCAAAGTTGACGATGGTGTCCACGTCGTGCTCCCGGACCACCGACTCCACCAATTCGGCATCGCAGATGTCTCCACGGACGAAGGTGTACCGGTCCGGATGACGCTCGGCCACGTCCTGGAGGTTCTCCAGACGCCCGGCGTAGGTCAGCTTGTCATAGACGATCACACAGTAGTCGGGATGCCGGTCCAGCAACATGCGCACAAAGTTACAGCCGATGAAGCCGGCCCCGCCGGTTACCAGAATGCGTTTCATCTTTTTCCTTTCCTGGATGGTAAATCCCGTCAGCGATTCGTGATGGTCTCCACCAGAGGCCGTACTGACGAATTTCTGCCGTGGTATTGACGCCATGGCGGCCCATTTTCGGGAGCCTGCCTCACAGGTTTCGATGCCTTCGGTGCCCCTGCCACCGCTGTCGCCGCAGCCGGTTGAGGCGCAGCCGACGGACACGCCCCGGCTGCCGGTAGGCCGGCAAGGGAAAAGTACAGGCCAACGTCAACGTGGGCAGGCCGGACAGATCCCCGGTCAACGCCGGATGCAGCCCTGGCGCTGGCTCCTGCCGCCACAGCCGACGCCATCGGGAGCGCTCATCCTCGCCGCCGTTCAGGGCCATGAAGCCGATATCCTCACCCAAAATGCGACGGGCCTGGCCCATGACCTCCAGCATCTGCGCCCATTGCCGTACCATGGCCGGCTGAATCTGATCGAAAAAGGCCGCGGCCGCCTCCCGGGGGGCGTGGCCCGTGGCCAACTGCCGCTGGCAGGTCCGATAGGCCGGCACAAAACAGGTGGCCCAGTAGTGCTCTACCGCCTGAAAGGTGGGGAAGAGGAGATCGGCAAAAAAAATCACGTGAACGGTGCTCACCCGCTCGGCAATGTGGACCAGCCGAGTGGCCTGGACGTCGGACAGATCAAAGTAGGCGCCGGCATCGAAATGGTGCCATTCACCGTAGGCGTCCTGCAGGCGCCGCAGGCGATCGGCAACCTCCCGCAGGGTCTGGACGCCCCGCTGGGCTTCCTCTTCGGGCGTATCGGCCACGATGCGATACATGGGCACCAGGCGATGGCGCGCCCACAGATCCTGGACGGGCCGGTCGGGGCGCCAGGTGTCGCTCTGGCGTAGCGCCGTAGCCAACGCCGGTATGGAGGTAATCCAGGGTCGTATGCCAGGCTGCCAGCTCATCCGCAACCTTTTCTTTTACCTGCCCGGGCCGGCATGGCCTAGAGCAGGCCCACCCGGGAGTGATCCCCCAGGGTCATCTTGTACGCCTTGGGCTTGATGGGGCTGTAGGTGATTTCCACATCCCGCCCGATGATGCTGTCCTCAATTCGGCTGGGAATGCCGATGATCCGGCTGTGATCCAGGACAATGCTGTGCTCGATCTCGCTGTCTTCGATGATGGTATGGTGGTAGATGCTGGTGAACGGTCCCACGTAGCTGTTGACAATGCGGCAGTCCTCGCCGATGATGGCCGGCCCCCGGATGACGCTGTTGATGATTTCAGCCCCCCGCTCCACCGTCACCAGGTGGTCGATCTTGCTATCCCGATCCACATAGCCCTCTACCTTGTGGGTCAGTTCCGCCAACACCCGGTTGTTGGCCTCCAGCATGTCGATGGGCTTGCCCGTGTCGATCCACCACCCCCGATGGATGTAGGGATAGACCTGGTAGCCGTGATCGATGAGCCACTGGAGCGCGTCGGTGATCTCCAGCTCCCCCCGCCAGCTGGGCTGGATGCTGTTGACCGCTTCGAAGATGTGGTGGTCGAACATGTAGATGCCCACCAGGGCCAGGTTGCTGGGTGGGATACGCGGCTTTTCGATCAGCCGCACGATGCGCCGGTTCTCATCCAGCTCGGCCACGCCGTAGTGCTGGGGCTCCTCCACCTCGGTGAGCACGATCTGGCTGTTCCAGTCGCTGTTGGCAAACTGCTGGATCAGGCCGCTGATTCCCCCCTGGATGACGTTGTCCCCCAGGAACATGACGAAGCGCTCATCCCCCAGAAAGTCCTGGCTGATCTTGACCGCATGGGCCAGGCCCAGGGGCGCCTCCTGGCGTATGTAGGTGATGTTCACATCCCAGCGTCGGCCGTTCCCCACAGCCTGCCGAATCTCGTCCCCGGTATCGCCGATGACGATGCCGATCTCGGTGATGCCCGCATCCCGGATGGCTTCAATGACCCGGAAGAGAACGGGCTTGTTGGCCACAGGCACCAGCTGCTTGGCCCGATTGAAGGTGATGGGATACAGACGGGTCCCTTTACCACCACTGAGCACCAGACCTTTCATGGATCGCACTCCTGTATCTCTTGGCCGCTATCTCCAGCAATCGATTCCCATGGGGTCACTGTTCATCCCCCATCCCCCTGCCCCCGACGGGGGAAGGGAGAATGATGGCGTGTTTGCGGTGTGGTTGATGGTCACGTTGAGGACCATGCAGGCGATCATGCCCCGTAACCGGACAGAGTGGCATCTTTGTCCGCGTTCAGCAGCACCGCGCCCAGCAGATGGGCATGGACCTTCTCCAGCACCGCCTTGGCCCGCTGGGCCTGCTCCCGCCGGGTGCTGCCGGCACTCACCAGCAGGATGACCCCATCCACCTTGCTGGCCCACAGGGCCGCGTCGGTGACGGCCAGCACGGGCGGCGCATCCACCAGGACATAGTCCGCCTGGCGGCTCAGTTCCTCCAAGAGCTCTTCCAGCCGAGCCCGGTTGAGCAAGGCCACTGGATTGGCCGGCACAGGGCCTGCCGTCAACAGTTGCAGCCCCTCCACCGGTGTCTTCTGTAAAGGGATGCTGCCCCCCTCGGTCAGCCAACTGGCCAGCCCCCCCTGGCTGTGCAGCCCGAAGATCTCATGCTGCTGAGGGCGCCGCAGATCACCGTCCACCAGGATCACCTGGTCACCCGCCTGGGCCATCACCACGGCCAGGTTGGCCAGGGCCCGGCTTTTGTCGGTGGTGCTGTCAACGCTGGCCCCCAGCAGGGTGCGCAGGGGACGCCCCAGGCTGGAAAACTCGATGTTGGTGCGCAGACTCAGATACGCTTCCGACGCTGGGCTGCGCGGTTCGGTGAGGGTAATCAGATTGAGCATGGTCCGTTCCATCTATGAATTCGGCTGCCGGTTCCGTTGCCCCAAAGCCACAGGCCAACCAAACGGCTCAGTACAATCATGGCGTCAAAGCCCCGGGCAGAAATTCAGCCGCACGGCCGCGGGTCCAACCCATGGACGGCTTACTACCGGGATGATTTCAGTGAACCTGAAGGGTGGCTACGGCCACCGCGTCGCCCTCCACCAGGGCCGCTCCGCCGTCCGCTCGGGCCGGCAAGCGCTGTCCATCCTGCCAGTTGTAGAGGCCAACCATCAAACGATATTCCCCTGGAGGCAGTTTCACAGGCAGGGCCAGATGTTGGGCATCCACCACCGGCTGGCCCACCGGCCAGGCTGTGGCCGGCAAGAGGCCCGCCGGATCCCGGGGCTGCCAGTCCAGCTGGGCCACCTTGTTGCCCGCGCCATCCACCAGGTGGGCGAAGACGGAGTAGTCGAAGGCAGGTGGCGCCTCTGCCCGCCAGTACAGGGTGAAATCCAACACGTCGCCTCCGGCCAATCGGGTGGCCGGCACCGTTGCCCCCTCCAGGACGATGGCATCGCCAAAGCGCACCTGGAGCACGGTGGCCGGCGACATCGGCGGCGGGGTCACCGGCTGCCAGCGGCCATCGGCCAGCTTCTCGTAACCGCCCAGGCGGGCCAGGGCCCCACCGGCCAGCAGCGGCACGGGCGATGCCGAACCGATCACGGGCAGGAAGTCACCGGCCTGCCATTCCTTCCCCCGGACGACGCCCACCAGCAGGACAAATCGATCCAACTCCAGGGTCCAGGGCAGCGTGGAGACCTGGACGGGCACGTCCACGTCCCACATCGACGTAGGATACCACAGGGCAGCGACAGGTGGGTAAAATCGGCTCTCATGCACCAGGTTGCCCTCCGGATCCGCATACCCGATGTAAAACTGGTAGTCCTGGTCCAGGGGACGCAGGGCCTGCCAGTAGAGGTCCACCACCAGCTCGCCGTAGGCATCCGTCCGGACCTGGCGGTCCAACAGGCGCAGGCTCTCCCCAAAATCGATCCACGAGCCCGAGCCCACATACCCCGGCCGGCGCCAGGCGCTATAGAACGAGGGAGGAAAAGTTTTATCAGGCGCGCCCTTGCGCAGGAGCAGATAGCCGTCGTCCGCCGCGGCCACGCCGAAATCGCCGGCCAGCAGCTCCGCCACCGTCGCCCGCAGGTCGCTGGGGTGCTGGGGCCAGGCCGGCCCGGTGACGTCCAGAAAGATGGTGTCCGCGTCGTCAATGCGGGGGAAGATGTAGACGGTCTCCCGGCCGCTGACGTGGGGGTTGAGCCGATCCTGGGCCGAGACTCTGGCCTCCGGCGGGATCTGGGCGATGATGGCTGCGGCCCGGCGATGATGCTCGGTGACCGTAAAAAGCTGATACTGGCCCCCACCGGGCAGGTAGCCGTAGAGCCGCTGGGCCGTGAGGGCAAAGGCCAGCAGGAGAAGCGCCCCCAACGCCTGGCCCGCGATCGGGGGCGTAGTCCCCCGGGCATCCTTCCCAGACAGGTGCCGCCAAAGCATCTGGCCCAGCCGGCCCAGGCGCGCCATTCCCACGGTGGCAGCCATCATCACAAAGGGCACGATGGGCGCCGCGTAGATGAGCTCGTTCACCTGGTGCATGGGCGGGAAATCGGCCAGGAGGTTGATGGCCAGGGAGGGCAGGGCCAGCAGCAAGATCTCGGGCGCCAGCAGGGAGAGAAAGGCTACCGGAAAGAGCAACTGCCCCAGGTAGCCCAGGGCATCGGCCGCCTGGAGCTGGGCCAGCACCACATCCGGGCGGGTGAAAAGGGTCAGCAACATCTGGCCTGGTGTCTCCCCCAGGTAAGCGTAGCGTCCCCAGTGGATGTTCCCCGCGGCAAAGGTGGTCTGGATGACGAAGACAGCCAGGTAGGCCCACCCCGCCGCGAACAGGACGGTGAGGGTGGCCAGCCGGTAGCGCCGCTGGAAGATGGCCGCATAGAGGCCCATCATCAGGACCAGCAGGGCCAGCTCCTCCTTGCAACTGGCGGCCAGCACCGCGAAGAGGGCATACCAGGCCGTCTGCCGCCGCAGCAGGAAGTAGAAGGCGGCCATGAAGAAGGTGGGCGCCAGGGTGACGGGGTGGAATTCCAGCCAGTTGGCCGCCTGGATGGCCGGGTTGAGCAGAAAGGCCAGGGCAGGAGCCAGAGCCAGCCATTCGTTGCCCAGCCGGAGCCGGGCCAGGGCAAAGAGGGGGATGGCCCCCAGGGCCACCACCACAGCCTGGAGCACCAGGAGGGTCTCCGGGCCGCTGTGGATCCAGTAGAGCCAGGAAATGGGGAGGAGGATGGGCTCCACGTGGAGACTCAGCCGGTTCACCGTTCCCGGCTGATTGGTCAGATGAAACCAGCGCCCCTGCCAGGTGTTCCAGATGGCCTGGTGCATGTTGCCCATGTCCAGGGCCCGGGCCTCAAAGGCCGCATAGCGGGTCAGGGTCAGGTGGGCAAAGGTCAGGGCATAGGCCAGGACGGCCACGGCCAGCAGCAGGCGCGGGAAGTGTGGCCGCGAGGCCTGGATCCACCTCAGCACGGGGGATGACCGCTCATGCAATCTCGGGGGCACCCACCTGGCCGGGCTGGGCGGCCGTCTGGGGCGTTTCCCGGGCAGCGGGAACGGCCGGAATGGCCCCCAAGACGGGGACGCCCAGCGCCCGCTCCAACGCGGCGGGGGTCCGCAGCAGGTCGGCTTCCATCCAGGTCAACACCAGAACCACCCCGATGCCCAGCAACATGCCCAACACGCCGCCGGCCACCGCATTCACCAGCGGTTTGGGCTGGTACTTCTCGTAGGGGATGTCCCGGCTGCGAATCTTGACTTCGATGCGGTTGTCCTTGTCCTGCTGGGCGTAGTAGGCGGTGCGCTCCTCCACAAAGACATCGGCCAGGGTCAGGGCCATGAGCTTGGCCACCTCGCCATCCCGATCCCGCGCTTCAATCTTGATGGTGAAGTCGCTGGAGTCCGCGGCGACGTTGACGTGGGCCAGGAAGTCGTAGGGGGTCATGTCCAACTGGGCCCGGTTGATCACCTCCTGGGCCACTTCCGGGGTCCGGATATTGTTGGCGAAGTTGCGCATGAGATCCTTGGCCGTATTGCCCAGGCCCCAGTCGGGCCGGGCCGGCACCGTGCTCACGTAGACCGTGGCCCGGTACATCTCCTCCTGCAGAAAGCTCACGCCGAAGGCCGCCCCTGCCGCCAGGATGGCCCCGACCACAATAATCCAACCTCGCCGACGCAAAATCCGCACATATTCCTGGATGGTCATTTTCCTCTTCCCCCAGTCCACAAGCCAGAATCAACCGACTCACATCCTACCGATGTTTGGGAATTTCGCCAAGGACGGGCAGGCCCATTTCTTCCAACTCTCGCCGGCTACGCACCGAAGGATCCCAATAGTCCCAGAACAAGGCCAACCCCAGGCCCACCGCGGCGGCCAGCAACACCCGCAGCGGAAACTCGATCTGCCGGCGCACCCCAGGCCCCACCGGGCTCACCGTGGGGCCATCCAACAGGGTGACCCCGGCCCCGGGCGTCCCCAACTGCTGGAAATAGCTGGCGGCGTTTTCCTGGAGCTCCGCGGCCGCTGCCTGGGCAATGGCCAGGAGGGCCTCCCGGTCGCTCCCCTGGAGGGTCAGGGTGAGGATGCGATGCTGCCGGCCGGTGGCCGCGCTGCCCTGGATGGTACCCGGCGGGACCGTCAGCTGCTGTTGGGCCAGCCGGGCCGAGACCTGGCGGGCGAAGAGTTCGCTGCGCACCACTTCGGTGAAATCATCCACCAGATACTCGCTGGTCAGCCAGGCGTAGTATCGGGGATCGTAGAGGGACGTGTCCAGATCGCCCGCAGGCATGACCCCCACCAGCAGGCGCATGGTAGCGCTGTAGCTGGGCGGTGGCGCCTGCCAGGGGCGTAGCTGGAGGGCACTGAAGAGCGCCACCAGGGCGGTCAACGCTACAGGAAGCCACCAGCGGCGGCGAATCATCTGCCAGTATTCCCGAAGTTCCATCTCAGCCGTCCATGGATACGGGTCGTTGGGCGCGCGCCGCCGGGACCGGCCCGGCCAGCACCTGGCGCAGATAGCCGGTCAGCCGCGCTCGAAAGCTGTGCCGGCTGAACCGTTCGGCCTGGGCCCGGCACGCGGCCGGGTCATACGCGCGGGGGTCGAAGTCCTGTAACACCTCCAGGAGGCTGGCGGCCGTCGGCTCACGGAACAGCTCGCCGGTCACCCCGGGCACGACGGTATCCAGCGCGCCGCCGCCCGCGTAGGCGATGACCGGACGCCCCACGGCCATGGCCTCCACCGGCGCGATGCCAAAGTCCTCCAGGCCGGGGAAGAGGAACGCCTTGCACCCCCGCAACAGTTCCCGGATCCGCGCCCGGGGCTGCCAGCCCAGAAAGGTGACGTTGGCCCCGGCCTGGGCCTGGAGCGCCGCCAGGTCTCGGCCTTCCCCCACGATGAGGAGGCGTTCCCGGGGCAGGC
This sequence comes from Litorilinea aerophila, assembly GCF_006569185.2. NCBI lineage: Bacteria > Bacillati > Chloroflexota > Caldilineae > Caldilineales > Caldilineaceae > Litorilinea > Litorilinea aerophila. Next base: position 10,519 of record NZ_VIGC02000016.1, read on the forward strand.
GGGCGAAGGCCGCCACGGCCAGATCCAGGCGCTTGTAGGGGATGAGGCGGCTGACGATCAGGTAGTAGTCGCCCACCCGAGTGGCTGGATCCGGTGTGAAATAGTCCGTGTCCACCGGCGGATGAATCACCACGCTCTCCCGGCCGTAGATAGCCCGAATGCGCTTCTGTACTTCGGTGCTGATGGCGATGAAATGGTCCACCCGCTGGGCCGCTGCCCAGTCCCAACGGCGCAGGAGGGCCAGCAGCGGCTGCAGGGCCAGGTTCACCCCGGCGCCGATCTGCTCCCGCTCCCGGTATTGGCGGTAGAGCCAGAGGAAGCGGGTGGGCGTCAGGCAGTAACAGACGTGGATGGCCCGGCGGCTTGCCCCGGCCGTGCGCACACCGTGGCAGAAACCACTCTTGTTGCTGAGCACCAGATCATAGCCGCTCAGATCGGTGCGGGCAAAAGCCAGGGGATAGAGGGGCAGGTAGGGCTGGTGGTGGGCGGCAATCCCGGGCAGATGCTGCATGAAGCTGGTCCGGATCGGCCAGCTTCGGTAGGCAGGCGGCATGCGGTCGGCCGCGTAGATGCTGGTGTAGATGGGACGCCCAGGGAACAGGTCCACCAGCTCTTCCAGGACATTCTCGGCACCGCCCACCTGGTTCAGCCAGTCGTGAACCAGCGCCAGCCGGACCGAGTCGAGGGTCATATCACCCATGCATGGGCTCCATCGCTTGCTGCCTGCTCCGCCCTGCTCCACACGATACACACAATACACAACACGCAATACACACGGCACGTGGCATTTGGCATCCATCCGGTATCCGGCCCCACCCAGCAGGACCGCCATTGACGCCGCCATTGTACCGTAGGAGGAGGGCCGCATCCAAAAGCTTGGGACTTATGCCCGCTCCAGCGCACGCAGGCAACGGTCGATCTCATCCAGGGTATTGTAGTGGACCAGGCCGATGCGGAGGAGGCCACCGCTGGGCTCCACCCCCAGACGCTCGCTCAGGGCCAGGGCGTAAAAGTTGCCGTCCCAGACGAAAATGTTCTCCGCAGCCAGGGCGGCGGCCAGCTCCTGGGGCGTACGCCCCTCCTTGCGGATGGCCACCGTCGCCAGCCGCCGGTCCCACTCGAAGCGGCTGGTGATGCCGTAGATCCGCACCCCGCTGACCAGGGAGAGGCCATCCAACAGCCGCTCCATCAGCATCCGCTCGTACGGGCCGATGACCGACCACGCGGCGCGCAACTTCTCCCGCCGCCCGGCGTCCGGGGCCACGTTGCCGTAGCGCGCGCCCAGGTCGGCCAGGTAGTCGATGGCCGCAGCCACGCCAGCCAACCCTTCGTGGTTCTGGGTGCCCGTCTCCCACTTGCCCGGCGGGAGATCCCCGGCCGGCCGCACCCGATAGGCGGGGAGTCGTTCCAGGTGCTCCCGCTTGCCGTAGAGGATGCCCACGTGGGGGCCAAAAAATTTGTAGGCGCTGCAGGCCAGGAAGTCGCAGTCCAAGGCCTTCACGTCGATCAGGCCATGGGGCGCATACTGAACGGCATCTACGAAGGTGTACGCGCCGGCGGCCCGGGCCCACTGGATCACCGTCTGGACGTCGTTGATGGTGCCGGTGGCGTTGCTGGCGTAGCCGATGGCCACCAGTTTGGTGCGGGGGGTGATCAACGCCTGCAGCCCGTCCATGTCCAGGGTGCAGGTCTCCACGTCCACGTCGGCCCAGCGGACTGTGGCGCCCCGATCTTCGGCCAGGCGCACCCAGGGCATGATGTTGGCATCATGGTCCAGCCGGGTGACCACGATTTCATCTTCAGGGCCAAATTCGTGGGCCAGGGCATGGCTGAGCTGGAAGGTCAGGGTGGTCATGTTGGGGCCAAAGATCACCTCGTCCTGTTCAGCGCCCAGGAGATCGGCGGCCGCGGCCCGGGCCCGGTCGATGACTTCGTCGGTGCGGCGGCTGGTGATGAAGGCGCCGTGGGTGTTGGCGTTGCGCCGGGTCAGGTAGTCCACCATGGCGTCGATCACCTGCTGGGGCACCTGGGTGCCGCCGGGGTTGTCAAAAAAAACGGCCGGCCCACCGTCGAAGGATTCCTGCAGGGCCGGAAACTGCCTTCGGATGGCCTGGACATCGAACATGCTGACTTTGTGCTCCGTTTCTTTTTCTGGCTCTTTTTCTGGCTCTTCTGGAGAAACCACCGGTTTCACAGATGAACACGGATGCAGTCCTTCCCGATGGGTGCCCATGGAGGGAGGAACCGTCCTCCGATGCGGTGTCATCCGTGTAATCTGTGGCTAAAATTCAAGTGCAAATCGGCTCACCCCGCCGGCGACGCCGGCACATTCAGGGCCAGCAGCCAGAGATGCTCCTGGGTCGCCGGACCTGGTGGGCCTTCCAAAGCGAGAAGGGATCGCCAGACACGACCGGGCTCACCCACCAGGCGCAGGAGGGTCCGGGCCGCCTCGGCCGGCGTTGCTAACAGCCAGCGTCGGGGCGGCGTGACGGGCACGGTGCGCACCGTGCCGTCCACGGGCAGGCCGGCGGCCTGGCAGGCCAGCTCCACGGCCCGGCCAAAATCGCCCAGCTCATCCACCAGCCCCCGCTCCAGGGCCTGCCGCCCGGTCCAGACCTTGCCGCTGGCGATCTCGTCCAGGCCGGCCAGGTCCAGCTTACGCCCCGAAGCCACCCGCTCTTTGAACTGATCGTAGACGTAAAACACCTGCTCCGTGAGCTTCTGGCGTTGATCCGGCGTCCAGGGCGCGGTGTCCCGGTAGAGGTCGGCGTTGGCCCCCCGCCGGATGACCTCCCGCCGGGCGTGGAGGCGCTCGAAGGCGCCCTGGGTGACCGGCTTGGCCACCACTACGCCGATGCTGCCGGTGAGGGTGGCGGACTGGGCCACGATGCGATGCCCGGGGGTGGCGATGTAGTAGCCGCCGCTGGCCGCCACGTTGCCCATGTAGATCACCACAGGCTTCTCCTCAGCCAGCAGGGTGAGCTCCCGCCAGATCAGGTCGCTGGCCAGGGCTGAACCGCCCCGGGAGTCCACGTGCACCACCACGGCCGCCAGGCGTCGATCCTGCCGGGCAGCCCTCACCATCTGCTGGACGGTGGTGCTACCCATGGTCTGCTCCCCCAGGATGGGCACGGGCAGGGGAAAACGGCGACTTTCCCCCGGCACGATGAGCCCCTGGAGGCTAAGGACGCCCACGGCCTGGGGGTGGCGCCGTTGCGGTCGGCGGTACAGGAGCCCCCGACAGCGGACATAGAGCTGGAGGCGGGCCGGCTGCTCTGCCGTCCCCAGGAGGGCCGGCAGTTCATCTTCGTAGGCCACATGGTCCAACAGCCCGGCTGCCTGGGCCTGGGGGGCAGTCAGGGGCGCCCGGTCGATCTGGGCCTGTACTTCCTCCGGCGGCATGCCGCGGCCCTGGGCGATGGCCTGGACGATGTCGGCGTAGAGGCTGTCCAGGAGCCAGTTGAGCTGCTCCCGATCTTCCCGGCTCATCTCGGCCTGGCTGAACATGTCCATGGCGCTCTTCCACGGCGCTACCCGAACCACATCGAACGCCAGGCCGATCCGGGCCAGACTCTCCTTCCAGAAGCTGGGCGCCACCAGGAGGCCCAGCACATCCCAGGTGGCCAGGGGCGGTGCGATCACCCGATCCGCTGCGCTGGCCATCACGTAGCTGGCCGCGTCCATCTGCTCCAGATAGACCACCACCTGGGCGGGAACGCTGCCATCGGGCCGGACAGCCATGGACCAGGTGCGGAAACGGCTGAACAGGGCGGCCATGCTCTGGGCCTGGGCCAGGGTCAGGTGCGCGCCCTTGACCAGGAAGAGCACCCCCCGGATATCCGGATCCTGGGCGATGCGCTCCAGGGCCTCTGCGATGGCTTCCAGGCTCAGGGGGCGTCGCAGCCCGGGCACATAGGCAAGCCACCAGGGGAAGGTGGGCGCCCGTTCACTCAGGGGTTGATCCAACACCAGGATGGGATAGTCCGGGAGGAGTCGACGCAGGAAGCGCCGCCGCAGGTTCAACAGCCGACACACCAGGTGGCGCCAGGCCAGCTCCAGGGCACTGCCCCCGTTCAGGAGCCCCTTGCGCAACTGCTCTCTCCACGCCATGCCTCGGCCCTCTCCCCGTCTCTGTGCGTGCATCTCTGTACGTACAGAGATGTACGTGCAGCCCTCTCTGTGCACGCTCCTGTCTGGGCAGGCGCTCGTGCACCAACGCAGCCATTCTGACGCTATTCTCATATGAAAGCCAGGCTTTGGCAAACCCATCCGAGCATGGGGCCGGCCTTGTGCCCCTGGCGACAGCACTTGCCTCCAGCCTGGGCAGCTGTTACACTGCCTGTACAACGAAAACCGCGCGAGGAGAACCGCGCGCGGTCGGTTCGTCCATGGGGCAGGCTGCCTGGCGACGAGGCCATCGGCACCCATGGAACGGCTGTGTATCACGGGCTGTCCGTTACAGGCGCTGCCTGTGGGACCACCCTCTGTACAAACAACTGAGGTGGCAACATGATCATAGGGCTTCCCAAAGAAGTGAAGGATGGTGAAAACCGCGTCGGCCTGACGCCCGGCGCGGTTAAGGCGTTGACCCGGCGTTCCCATCGAGTCCTGGTGGAAGCGGGTGCCGGCGAAGGCAGCTTCCTGACCGACGAGGAGTACCGGGCCGCCGGCGCCGACATCGTACCCCATGCCGCCGATGCCTGGGCCGCCGAGTTGGTGGTCAAGGTCAAAGAGCCGCTGCCCAGCGAATACCAGTATCTGCGCCCGGGCCAGATCCTCTTTACCTACCTCCACCTGGCGGCCAACCGGGAGCTGACCCAGGCCCTGCTGGACAGCGGCATCACCGCCATCGCCTACGAGACGGTCCAGACGGAAGATGGCAAGTTGCCCCTGCTCATGCCCATGAGCGAAGTGGCCGGACGCATGGCCACCCAGGTGGGCGCCACCTACCTGGAGAAGCACAACGGCGGACGGGGCATCCTGCTGGGGGGCGTTCCCGGCGTGGCGCCGGCCAGCGTGGTCATCCTGGGCGGCGGCACAGTGGGCACCAACGCAGCCAAGGTGGCCCTGGGCATGGGCGCCCAGGTCACCGTGTTGGACATTCACCACGAGCGGCTCCAATACCTGGACGACGTCTTCCACGGCCGGCTGCAGACCCGGGCCAGCAACGAATACAACATCGAACAGGCCGTCTTCACCGCCGACCTGGTCATCGGCGCGGTCCTGATTCCGGGCGGACGGGCCCCCTGGCTGGTCACCCGCAAGATGCTGGCCCACATGCGCAAGGGCGCAGTCATCGTGGATGTCGCGGTGGACCAGGGCGGCTGTATCGAGACCAGCCGGCCCACCACCCACAGCAACCCCACCTTCGTGGTGGACGACATCGTCCACTATTGCGTGGCCAACATGCCTGGTGCCGTGCCTCGGACCAGCACCTTTGCCCTGGTCAACCAGACCATGTCCTACACCCTGAATCTGGCCAACCAGGGGCTGGACGCAGTACGGACCAGCCAGGCCCTGCTCCATGGGCTGAACACCCATCGAGGCCACCTGACCCACAAAGCAGTGGCCGAGACATTTGGCCTGCCCTACACCGATCCATTACAATCGTTGCAAACCTGAATTCAGCCCATTTGCGTCTGGAGTCTTGAGTGCATGGCAAAACTAAACACAGCGCCCCTGAGTGGCATGCGGGATTTTCTCCCGCAGGACGTCTTGCGGCGCAACTACGTGATCCAGGTGATTGAGCGGGTCTACCAGAGCTACGGCTTCGAGCCCCTGGAAACGCCGGCCATGGAGCGGCTCTCCACCCTTCTGGGGAAGTACGGCGAAGAAGGGGACAAGCTGATCTTCCGGGTCCTGAAGCGGGGCGAGAAGCTGGAACAGGCCCTGCGGGATCACCCCACCGAAGACAGCATCAGCGACGCCGGCCTCCGCTACGACCTGACGGTGCCCCTGGCCCGGATCGTGGCCCAGTATCGCAACGAGCTGCCCCGGGTCTTCAAGCGCTACCAGATCCAGCCCGTCTATCGGGCGGACCGGCCCGCCAAGGGGCGCTACCGGGAATTTTATCAGTGCGACGTGGATATCGTGGGCTCCCGCAGCCAGACCGTGGAGGCCGAGGTGCTGGCCGCCGGGGCACAGGTTCTCCAGGAGCTGGGCTTTGGACCGGCCCACCCCTTTTCCATACGCCTCAACCATCGGGGCATCCTGCGGGGCCTGATGGAGGTAGCCGGCGTTCCCCCGGATCTGGAGGACGCGGCGCTGGTGGCCATCGACAAGCTGGACAAGATTGGCCTGGATGGCGTCCGGGAAGAGCTGGCCCAACGGGGGATCGCCCGGGAGGCCGTGGCCGCCCTCCTGCAGACCATGGCCAACGTCCCCGACACGGTGGAGGAGACCCTCCGCTGGCTTGAGCAGATCCTGGCCGATTCCGAAGCCGGCCGCCAGGGCGTGGCCGAGCTGAGCAACGTGGTGGCCTACGCGCAACATGGCCCCGCCGCGGATCACCTGCGGGTGGATCCCTACCTGGCCCGGGGCCTCAGCTACTACACGGGCACCATCTTCGAGGTGGAGTTTGCCGGCTTCAGCAGCTCCGGGGGCGGCGGCGGCCGCTACGACAACCTCATCGGCATGTTCAGCGGCCAGGAGATCCCGGCCTGCGGCTTCAGCCTGGGGCTGGAGCGCATCATCCTCCTGATGGAGGAGCAGAACATGTTCCCGGCCCACATCAGCGGCCAGCCCCAGGTCCTGGTCACCCAGTTCGACGAAAGCACCGTGGGCGACAGCCTGGCCCTGGCCCAACGCCTGCGGGCCGCGGGGCTGCGGGTGGACCTCTACCCGGACACGGACCGCTACGGCAAGCAATTCAAATATGCCGACGACCGGCACATCCGTTTTGCCCTGTTGCTCAGCCCCCGGGAGCTGGCCGAGGGTGTGGTGGCCGTCAAGGACCTGGTCACCGGTGACCAGGTGGACGTGGCCGAGGCCGACCTGCCCGCCTATCTGCAGGAGCAACTGGCCCTGGTGGCCGCTTAACCGGGTCTCGAATTTGACAGCCCGGATGCCGGCTGCTATATTGGCCCGCAATAATTCCATACCAAGCGTGGCTCTTATCCAGAGAGGTGGAGGGACCGGCCCTGTGAAACCTCGGCAACCTGGCGTACCTCAGCGACGACGCTGATCGGCCAAGGTGCCAAGTCCGGCAGAGTTATCTGGAAGATGAGAGACGTCTGTCAAGATCAATGCAAGCTCTTGCCCTCTCATCGATAGTAGCCGATGAGAGGGTTTTTCTTTGAGTCTGCCGCAGCCCGGCAGGGGATCCATAGATCACCCGGTGTCGCAGGTCACGCACCCTTGCGTGACAGAGAAGTAAGGTCTGACTCTAATGCACAAAGGTCAAATGAGGACGCTGACCCACGCAGATGAACGCTGATTCGGGTGATTCTCTCCTGCGTTTCTTTGCGCCTTTGTGCCTTTGCGTTTAAAAATGCCCTCTTTGCAGGGAAGTCATGCGTGGCACTTCACAAGACAATCGGTATGACGGTACGAAAGCAACGGTACGAGAGCACTCACTGAAGGAGTCGACGCGATGATCGTCATGAAGTTTGGCGGCACATCGGTGGGCAGCGTCGAGGCGTTTGCCCAGGTGGCCAACATCGTCGCCGCCCAGGTCGAAGAGCAGGCCCGCACGCCTCGCCCCGGCGTGGTGGTGGTCACCAGCGCCATGAGCGGCGTCACCAACGCCCTGATCGAGGCAGCCCGGCGGGCTGCGCAGGGAGACGAGCAGTACTTCCGGGAGGTGGAGGACAGCCTGCGGGTGAAACACCAGTTCGTCGCCGGCCAGCTCATCGAAGATGGCACCGAGCGGGCCCGGCTGGGCGCCCTCTTCGACCAGCGCCTCCAGGAGTTCAACCGGCTCTGCAGCAGCATTGCCGTCCTGGGGGAGCTGACCAAACGGGGCCTGGACGTGGTGAGCGGCCTGGGCGAACGGCTCAGCGCCCCCCTGCTGGCTGCGGTGCTCCGGGCCCGGGGCCTCAAGGCCGAATACGTGGACGCGGGGGAGCTCATCGTCACCGACAACGTCCACGGCGGCGCCTCGCCCCTCATGGAGCTGACCACCCAGCGCTGTCGCAGCCGCCTGCAGCCCCTGGTGGACCACGGCATCGTGCCGGTGATCACCGGCTTCATCGGCGCCACGGTGGAAGGCATCCCCACCACCCTGGGCCGGGGCGGCTCGGACTACTCCGCTGCCATCATCGGCGCGGCCCTGGGCGTGGACGAGATCCAGATCTGGACTGACGTCAACGGGGTGATGACGGCCGATCCTCGCATCGTCCCCAACGCGCGCAGCCTGAACCAGCTCAGCTATGAAGAAGTGGCGGAGCTGGCCTACTACGGCGCCAAGGTACTCCACCCCAAGACGGTCACGCCAGCGGTGGAGCAGAAGATCCCGCTGCGGGTGCTCAACACCTTCCAGCCCGAGCACCCCGGCACCCGCATCCTGGAACGCAGCGACAGCGAGACCCTGGGCACGGTCAAAGCCATCACCGCCATCCGCGGCCTGAACCTCATCACCGTGGCCGGTCGGGGCATGATCGGCGTGCCGGGCATCGCGGCGCGGACCTTCAACAGCGTGGCCCGGGTGGGCGCCAACGTCCTCATGATCAGCCAGAGCAGCAGCGAGCAGAGCATCTGTTTCGTGGTGCCCGAATCCGCCGCGGCCACCGTGGTGGAAGCCCTGAAGGAAGAGTTCAAGGCCGAACTGGAACGCCGCTACATTGACCGCATCTTCGACCACCCGGATATCGCCATCGTGGCTGTAGTAGGCAGTGGCATGCGGGGAACGCCCGGCCTGGCAGCAGGCATCTTCAACGCCGTGGGCCGGGAGCAGATCAACGTCATCGCCATCGCCCAGGGCTCCAGCGAGGCCAATGTGAGCCTGGTGGTGGAAGCCCGGGATACTGCGGCGGCCGTCAGCGCCATCCACGAGATCTTCGAGCTGGATAAACCCACCGGCGAACGCAGCTACAACCGCTCGCCAGTGCTGGGGAAAATGGCTGCTGGGACGCCCTGACCCCCTGCCAAACCGACAGCCAGACGGAGATGTCCCAGCGCTATTTTTTCGATGGTTGAGTTATTGGCCGTCTTATAATAAAATTTGATAGAATAAAGGGGGAGCCAGGCCTGGTCTTGTGCTCCCCTTTTTCCCGAGAGCCCGGCCCCTGAATGGACAGGGAGCGGACGGGCAGAGCAGCCGGCCATAGATTCGAGGCTTGCATGCGAGTACTACATGTCATTCTGTTTGGTGTTGGAGGCGTGGGGCGCGCGCTGGTCCGCCAGATGGTGGAACACCGAAGCCTGCATGCCCTGCGCTACGGCCTGACCCTGCCCATCGTCGCCCTCTGCGACCGGGACGGCGCGGTGGTGGATGAAACGGGCATCGACGACGAAGCGCTTCTCCAGCTTGTGGACTTCAAGGCCCAGGGTGGGCGGCTGGCCAATCACCCCCTGGGCGGCCCCCAAGGCGACCCGGCCGGCATCGTCGACATCGCCGGCCGAGACGGCACCGTGGTGGTAGATTGCACGGCCAGCGAAGCCACCGTCCCCGCACTCCTTCTCGCCCTGGAGCGTGGTTACAAAATTGTACTGGCCAACAAAAAACCGCTGACCGTCGACCAGGAGGTGTACGACCGGCTGGCCGCGGCCGGTGCCACTGCTGGCGAAGAAGGTGGCCCCGCCCATCCCCTCACCCATCACCTGGGGATGAGCCGGTGGGAAACCACCGTGGGCGCGGGCCTGCCGGTCATTGCCACCCTCAACCGCCTGGTGGCCAGCGGCGACGAGGTCAGCCGGATTGCCGGCACCTTCAGCGGCACCCTGGGCTACGTGATGACCGGCCTCCAGGAAGGCCGCCGCTTCAGCGAAATTGTGCGGGAAGCCCATCGCCTGGGCTATACCGAGCCGGATCCCCGGGATGACCTGGGGGGCATCGATGTGGCCCGCAAAGCGCTGATCCTGGCCCGGGGCCTGGGCTGGCGGCTAGACCTGGCCGATGTACAGGTCACCGGGCTCTATCCGCCAGAGATGGATAGCCTGTCGGTCCAGGAATTTTTGGATGCCCTGCCCCAGCTGGATGAGACATTCCAGCGCCAGGTGGCCGAGGCCGCCGCCCAGGGGCAGGTTCTGCGCTACGCGGCCACTGTGGAAGGGCAACAATGCCGGGTGGGGCCGACCCTGGTCTCCGCCGACAGCCCCCTGGGCAGGCTGCGGGGAACCGACAATTTGGTTGAATTCCACACCCGTTGGTATCATCCCAACCCACTGGTGATCCAGGGGCGAGGCGCTGGTGTGGACGCGACGGCGGCCGGTGTCCTGAGCGATATCGTGGAACTGGCCTTTACAGGCTAAAAGGACAGACGGGCCCCAAGGAAATGCAACACGATACCGGAAAAACAGAGAACCGGAGAACCGGAGAGATAGACCGATGAGTGTGCCGAAGATCAAGGTGGGCGTGCTGGGCGCCACAGGAGCCGTGGGGCAGCGGTTTGTGCAAATGCTGCAGGGGCATCCCTGGTTCGAAATCACGGCCCTTTGCGCTTCCGAGCGGAACGCCGGCAAGCCCTATGGAGAAGCCTGCCGCTGGAACCTGCGGGGAGACATGCCAGCGCACCTGCGGGATGTGATCCTGCAAGAATGTGCGCCTGGGATCGACTGCCAGTTGGTCTTCAGCGCCCTGCCCTCGGAGACGGCGGGGGAGATCGAGGAGGCCTTTGCCGCCGCGGGCTACGGCGTCTGCAGCAACGCCCGCAACCACCGCTACGACCCGGATGTCCCGCTCCTCATTCCCGAAGTCAACCCCGAGCATCTGGCCCTGTTGGAAGTCCAGCGCCGAAACCGGGGGTGGAGTGGATTCATTGTCACCAACCCCAACTGCAGCACCACCCACCTGGTCAGCGCCCTCCATCCCCTGCACCTGCGCTTTGGCGTGAAGAAAGTCTTTGTCGTCACCATGCAGGCCATCAGCGGCGCCGGCTACCCCGGCGTGAGCAGCATGGACATCCTGGACAACATCGTCCCGTACATCGGCGGCGAAGAGGAGAAGATGGAGGAAAAGGAGCCCCACAAGCTCCTGGGGACCCTGGAAGGTGACCGCATTCGCCCGGCAGAGCTGACCATCAGCGCCCACTGCAACCGGGTTCCTGTGCGGAATGGACATTTGGAAGCCGTCAGCGTAGAATTCGAAGAGGCGCCGACCATGGAGGCCATCCTGGAGGCGTGGGAATCCTACAGGCCGCTGGCCCAGCAGTTACGCCTGCCCAGCGCGCCCCAGCCGGCCATTCTCTACAACCCGGCCCAGGATCGCCCCCAGCCTCGCCTGGATCGCCTGGCTGGCACCGTGCCCGGCATGGCCACTGTGGTGGGCCGGCTGCGCCCGGATCCCCTGTTCCACGCCAAGTTTCTGGTCCTGGGGCACAACACCATCCGGGGAGCCGCCGGCGGCAGCCTGCTCAATGCCGAACTTATCGTCGCGCAGGGCTACCTGGGGCCCGAAGGGGCGGCGTTAGCCCAGTCGCTCCAGGTGGCATAACGCATTTTCATCATATCAGGTTGGGGAGGAGATGACATCACAGGCAGCATCCCATTAGCCCCCTTCCCCGTCGTGGGAAGGGAAATGACTCTTCTCTCCTCACGCCCACAAAACGCAGGAAAGGGGGCTGGGGGTGAGGGGTAGATGAGCCAAGCGTTCAGTGATTGGAAATAGGGGGACAATGTGAATACGGTGTCAACCACGAGGATTCATCCGACCATGGAAGGGGAGACCGAATTGCGGAACTTTGGGCGAGCCAGCCTCTATGACTATTTTGGCGACCTGGTTATCTACCGCAATCTGGAACCGGTGGATGCTCGACTGCCCGGCCTGCGCTCGGCCGCCTACAGGATGGACCTGACCAGTGACCGCATTCCCCGCAAACTGGACCGGGAATACGCCAAAGCCGCCGTCTGGTTTGTGGAAGAGGCCCAACGGCTGCGCAAAGTCTCCGCGGCAATCCGGGAGATCCTGTTTGTGGGGGACACCCGGCTCAACGACGGCCAGGCCTATCTCAACATGAAGCGGCTGGGCCAGTGGGAAGGCAGTTGCTTCATCGGCGCGGAACGGCCCGATGAAGAATCCGTGGTTGACATCGACGAGGACGAGCGCATCTACGTGGCCAATCGCTGGGCCTCCCTGGGAGATTGGGTGCGGTGGCTGGTGGAGGAAGGAAACTTTCACCTGGACGAGCGCACCGTTATGGTGGTGGACATCGACAAGACCGCCCTGGGCGCCAAAGGCCGCAACGACGCAGTCATCAACAAAGCCCGGCTGGAGGGCATCTATCGCACCATGGATGCCGTCCTGGGCGAGGACTTCGACCAGGAGGCCTTTGAACGGCAGTACAGCGAGCTCAACCGCTCCCGCTACCACTTCCTGACGGAGGACAACCAGGACTATTTGGCCTACATCTGCCTGGTGCTGAACTCAGGGCTCATCGGCTACACCGAGATGATGGAAGAGATCCAAAAGGGCAGCCTGGACAACTTCGAGCAGTTCCTCCGCTGGGTGGACAGCCGCATGATGATCCGCCCCTCCAGCGGCGAGAACGTGCGCCAGGTCCACGAAGCGGTGATTGCCAGCGTACGCAACGGCGACCCCACGCCCTTCAAGCGCTTCCGCCGGCAGGAGTTCATCTGCACCGTCAACCACATGGGCCATCTGTCCGATGACAGCCCGGTGGATCAGCTCCTGAGCCAGGAGATCACCCTGACCAACGAGATTTGCGAACTGTCCAGCTGGCTGGCCGAACGGGGCTGCCTGCTCCTTTGCCTCAGCGACAAGCCGGACGAAGCATCCATGCCGGATCGGCACGACTCGGCAGAGCTGCCGCCCGTCCACAAGGCCCAGACCCACCGGGTGGGCACCTCCATCCAGTCGGTGTTGGACAGCCTGAGTTGAACAGGCGTGGCGCCCCTGGCAGGAGGCTGCCCGGGGCTGGGACAAGGGTCATCCTCACCCGGGAACCGGCCATCGGGTCTCGGCCACGGATCCCGGCGGTCCCCTGGCAGCGAGGCACCTCCCCAGAGAGAAACGGAAGCGGGCGCTGGAGCGCCCGCTTTCTTGACCTGGTTCCCCAGTGGGGAACGCATGTTACGGAAATAGATGCAGGAGTGCACTAAAGTCAGACCCAGACAACAAACAGATTCAAGCCGGGCACCATCTGCCCTGTGGAGTGCGTTTCAACGCACTTAGGGTGTGCCAGCCGATGATTTCAATCATCGGCCCAAGGCCGGCCACGGTTTCATGCAGATTCATGCAGAGCTACCACGCAACGGTGAACTTGAAGAAACTCTGTATCATCTGTGGCTGAAAATCTGTAAACTCTGTGGATTGCGACGAATCTACTTGGTTCGATTTGGAAAGGACCCATGGCGCCAGAAAAGAAAACGCCGCCACGAGACAAGCGAAATAACCGGACAGGCAACAGCGGCGGACAAGATCCCAAAGGGCCGGGCAATGGCAGCTTCCTGAGCCGGAGCTGGTTCTGGCTCGTCCTGGCCGTCTTGATCCTCTTCGGCTCCCGCTTCTTCCTGGGCCGCCCCACGGACACCTCCAACATGATCGGCCTCAACGAGGTGGCCCAGCACGTGCAGAACGGCGACGTGAACCGCATCGAAGTGCAGGGCGACCTGGTCACGGTGGTGTTGCGGGACGGCACCCCCCTGCGCAGCCGCAAGGAGACGGATCAAAGCCTGCTGGAGACATTGAAGACCCTGGGCGTGACCGAAGAGCAGCTTCAGGAGCTGCCCATCGACGTGGAGAGCGCGCCCAACAACGCGGCCATCTTCAACTGGCTGATCATGCTCCTGCCCATGATCCTGATCTTCGGCTTCTTCCTCTTCATCATGCGCCAGGCCGGGGGCGGCGGCCAGAACCGGGCCATGCAATTCGGCCGCAGCCGGGCGCGCAAGCTGGACAACGCCGATCGCCCGTCGGTGACCTTCGCCGACGTGGCCGGCTCCGACGAGGCCAAGCAGGAGCTCCAGGAAGTGGTGGAGTTCCTCAAGGAACCCCAGAAGTTTGCTGCCCTGGGCGCACGCATCCCCAAGGGCGTGCTCATGGTGGGCGCGCCCGGCACGGGCAAGACCCTGCTGGCCAAGGCGGTGGCCGGCGAAGCCGGCGTGCCCTTCTTCAGCAGCTCCGGCTCCGAGTTCGTGGAGATGTTCGTGGGCGTGGGCGCCAGCCGGGTGCGGGACCTCTTCGAGCAGGCCAAGAAAAACTCGCCCTGCATCATCTTCATCGACGAGATCGACGCGGTGGGTCGCCACCGGGGCGCCGGCCTGGGCGGCGGCAACGACGAGCGGGAGCAGACCCTCAACCAGATCCTGGTGGAGATGGACGGCTTCGACAGCGAAACCAACATCGTCATCATCGCTGCCACCAACCGGCCCGATATCCTGGACCCGGCCCTGCTGCGGCCCGGCCGCTTCGACCGCAAGGTGGTGGTGGATCGCCCAGACCGCCGGGGCCGCAAAGCCATTCTGGAAGTCCACACCCGGGGCAAACCCCTGGCGCCCGACGTGGACCTGGACGTGATCGCGGCCCAGACGCCCGGCATGGTGGGTGCCGACCTGGAGAACCTGGTCAACGAGGCGGCCATCCTGGCTGCCCGCCGCAACAAGCGCTCCATCGGCATGGATGAACTGGTGGAGTCCATCGAACGGGTGATGGCCGGCCCCGCCCGCCGCAGCCGGGTCCTCACGCCCGAGGATCGCAAGGTTGTGGCCTACCACGAGGCAGGCCACGCCATCGTCATGGAACACCTGGAACACGCGGACCGGGTCAGTAAAATCACCATCGTCAGCCGGGGGCAGGCCCTGGGTTACGTCATGCCCCTGCCGGCCGAAGACCGGACGCTGAAAAGCCGGGCCGAGTACGAAGACGAGCTGACCGGCCTGCTGGGCGGACGGGTGGCGGAAGAGCTCATCTTCGCCGAGCCCTCCACCGGCGCCACCAACGACCTGGAACGGGTGACCAAGCTGGCCAAGGCCATGGTGACCCGCTACGGGATGAGCGACGCCATTGGCCCCCTCCAGCTTCAGCGGGGCGATAGCAACCCCTTCATGGGCCTGGAGATCGGCGAACAACGCCCCTACAGCGAAGAGGTGGCCCGCCGCATCGACCAGGAAGTACGGCGCATCGTGGATGCCGCCTACATCCGGGCCCGGGATATCCTCACCAGCAACAAAGACAAGCTGGTTCTGCTGGCCGAAACGTTGCTGGAAAAAGAAGTGCTGGAACGCAAGGAGTTCCTGGCCCTCATCGGCAAGGCCCAGCCCTCCCAGAGCTGACGGCCACGAGGAGTTGTCGGGGCGGGTTCAGAACCCGCCCCCATTTTTTTTCTCCGATTTGTCCCAGCTTTTTGGAAAAGGTCAGGAGCTCTGCTAGCCGCGCCCACCCGATCCTCCGGGCCTGATTCCACAGCGGTCCTAAAGCCGCAGGCGGCCCCGTTTCCATACCCATTTCCATACGGGACCGCCTGCGTGCGGTATGGAAACCGCCCCTACCCGCCTTGCCAGGCACCCCGGACGCCCCCTGTTTCCCCAGAATTCGGAACGCACCCGGCCCCATTGCGGGCGTGATATTTACGCCAGACTGGACGAGGGTGTGGACGACGCCAGGGCAACGGCAATTTCAGCCGCGGCCCTGGCGTTGTTTTGGAGCAGGGCGATGTTGGTCTGCACGCTGCGCTCGCCGGTCAACTCGGCCAGGCGAGACAACAGAAACGGCGTGACCTCGGCCGAGCGCAGCTGGCGGGCTTCGGCCTCGGCCACGGCCTGCTGGATGGCCGGCTCGATCTCCGCGGCGGGAATTTCATGGGCCTCCGGCACCGGCACCGCTACCAGCAGGCCACCCGGCAGGCCCAGGGCTTGCTTGGCCCGCCAGAGCCTGGCCACTTCATCCGCGGAATCGCAACGGATATCCACCGGAAGGCCGCTGTCCCGGCTGTAAAACGCGGGGAAGACATCGGTGCCGAGACCGACCACCGTCACCCCGTGGGTTTCCAGGTACTCCAGGGTGGCCGGCAGGTCCAGGATGGCCTTGGCGCCGGCACAGACCACGATCACCGGCGTCTGGGCCAGCTCCTGGAGATCGGCGCTGACGTCGAAGGGGCCGCCCCGGTGCACCCCGCCGATGCCGCCGGTGGCAAAGACCTGGATGCCAAACCGATGGGCGATCCACATGGTGGCCGCCACGGTGGTGGCCCCATCCTCACCCCGCGCCACCACCACGGGCAGATCCCGGCGGCTGACCTTGCGGACATGGGGGGCGGTGGCCAGGTGGACGATCTGGCTGTCGTCCAGCCCGGCGACGAGCTGCCCACCGATGATGCCGACCGTGCGGGGGATGGCCCCATGCTCCCGGATGGTGGCCTCCATGGAGCGGGCCAGCTCCAGGTTCTGGGGATAGGGCAGACCGTGGGAAATGACGGTGGACTCCAGCGCCACCAGGGGCTGTGTTGGCTGGCTCATGCTTGCATCTGCCTTTCGATGGCCTGTCGGGCCGCCTCCAGGACGGCGGGCAGCTCAGAAGCGCGGACGCCGCCGCCCTGGGCGAAATCGGGTCGACCACCGCCACCACCGCCGAAAGGGCGCAACGCCTGTCGCAGCAGCGCGCCGGCGTCCAGGGGCATATCCGCCGAACGAGCCACGATCAGGCTCGCCTTCTCCTCCTGGATGCAGCCCAGCAGGGCCACGGTGGAAGATTCCTCCTGCAGCAGGCCGGCCAGGGTCTTGACGGCGGCGATCTCCTGGTCGGAGACGATGTGGGTGACCAGCCGCCAGGGGCCGAGGGGAACGGCCCGGGCCCGCAGGTCTGCCGCGGTGTGGCGCAGGAGCGCTTCCGTCAGGTGGGCCACCTGGGCCTGGAGCGCCTTCACCTGGTCCAGGTTACGGGCAATCAATGGGGGCACCTGGGCGGGTTCGGTGCTGAAGAGGGCCGCGGCTTCAGTCAGCAGTCGGTGGGTGGTCGCGTAGTGGCCATAGGCCCGGCGGCCACAGAGGAAGGTAAGCCGCGTCTGTCCCCGCCGACGTTCTGTGCGCAGGAACTTGATGGGACCGATTTCAGCCGTGGTCCGACAGTGGGTGCCGCCGCAGGCCGAATAGTCGAAGTCCGCAATTTCCACGATGCGGATCGCGCCACGAACTGCGGGCGGCCGGCGCAATGGCACACGGTCCAGTTCTGTCTCGTCGACAAAGTAGGCGGTGATGGGCCGATTTTCATAGACCAGGTCATTGGCCGCTCCTTCCGCTTCCTCCAGTTGCGCTGACGAGAGCGTCTCCACGTCCAGGTCCAGGGTGGACTCTTCGGCGCCAAAGTGCACAGAGACGGTCTCGTAGCCGAAGTGGCGATAGAAGACCTGGCTGATGAGATGCTGGCCGGAGTGCTGTTGCATGTGATCGTAGCGGCGGGGCCAGTCGATGACGCCGTGGAGGAGCTCCCCCGCCGCACGCCCGGTCAGGGGCGCATCCAGCAGGTGGTAGATGGTCCCATCGTCCCCCGCCACCACATCCACCACCTGTCGGTCAGCCAGGCGGCCGGTGTCGTGGGGTTGGCCGCCGGAGGTGGGGTAGAAACCGGTGCGATCCAGCAGCGCGGCCGGTCGGCCATGGAGGGTGGTAGTGGCCACCAGGGTCGCGTCGAATTCGGTCTGGTAGGCGTTCTCGTAGTACAGGCGAATGGTCATGGTGCCGGCTCGGTCATGCGCTTCCATTCCCCAAGGAGATCACGTGGGCGCCGGCAGCGGGCGGGCTGGTGTACACTTCCGGCCAAATGTTGGTGGCTTTGGGGTAGCGGTCAAAAATGGCGTCGGCCACGGCCTGTTCCTGGCCTGGGCGCACCAGGGCCACCGCGCAGCCGCCGAAGCCTGCCCCTGTCAGGCGGGCGCCGTAGCAGCCAGGCACGCTGACCATGGCCTCCACCATGGCGTCCAGTGCAGGGCTGCTGACCTCGTAGTCGTCCCGCAGGCTGGCGTGGCTGGCGTTCATCAGCCGCCCCACCTCGTCCAGCCGTCCCTGTTCCAGCGCGGCCACCGTCTGAAGCACCCGCTCGTTTTCGTGGACCACATGTCGACAGCGCCGGTAGACCAGGGGCGGCAAGAGATCCCGGTTGGCTTCCAATTGTTCGCCGGTCACATCTCGCAGGGCCTGGATGGCGGGCAGTCGCTGGCGTAACAGGGCCACCCCTTCTTCGCACTGACGGCGCCGCTCGTTGTAGGCGCTGCCGGCCAGGGAACGGCTGGCCTTGGTGTTCCCGATGACCAGGGACGCTTCGGCGGGAAAAGGAATGAGGCGATAGTCCAGGCTGCGGCAATCGATGAGCAGGGCATGGCCCTCCTGCCCCAGGACGCTGATGAACTGATCCATGATGCCACAGTTGACCCCGACGAACTGGTTTTCCGCACGCTGGGCGGCCTGGGCCAGCTGCGGACCGGTCAGGGCGCCCTCCTGGCCGGCCACCGCCAGGAAGGCCCGGGCTGTGGCCACCTCCAGCGCGGCCGAACTGCTCAGGCCGCTGGCCCGGGGGACGTTGCCGCTGATCAGCGCATCCATGCCGGTCAGGGGAATGCCCCGTTCCTGCAGGGCCCAGGCCACGCCCTGGACGTAGTTGGCCCACAACACGTCGTCGTTGTAGGCCAGCGCGTCCAGGTGGAATTCGTACCAGGCGTCGTACTCCAGGGAAAAGAGGCGAACATGGCGATCTTCCCGGGGACGGGCCACCAGCCGCACGTCCCGCTTGATGGCCACGGGCAGGACGAAGCCGTCGTTGTAGTCCGTGTGTTCGCCGATCAGGTTGACACGGCCGGGCCCCACGGCGATGAGGGCCGGCCGGCCGCCAAAGCGGCGCTCGAATTCTTCGATCAGGGATTGATTGCGCGAATCCAAAGAGGTGGTCATCTAGGGCCTTTCCGCTGATGATTGCGTTCCTGTGTGGGGCGTGTTGGCTGGTCCCCCATGCCCGGCGTTTCTGTGGACCAACAACGCGTAGAGATTCAGGTTTCCTTCTTTGCCGTCAGAACGAAAGTGATCGACCATGACCAGGCCCGCGTCCTGAGCCAGGCATTCCATTTCAGCAGCATCGATCTGATGGACATAGCGAACGGCCAGCGCCCCTTGTCGCCAGGGGAGCAGCGCGTCACCGGTCTCCACATCCGCCGCGGTGAGGCCCACTTGCTCCCAGGCCAGCTGGCGGGCGACCAGCCGGTCACTGGCCAGAAATTGCCAGCTGGAGACCACCAGGCGGCCCGTCGGCGCTGTCAGCCGGGCCAGATCCCTCATCACCCGCTGGCGGAGGTTGTAGCCGGGCATGTGCTGCAGGGTCGCCAGGCAGCAGACCAGATCGAAGCCGGGCGAGGAAGCCAGGGACGCCGTCCAGTCGGGCCGGGCAATGTCCGCCTGGATCAGGTGCAGCCGGGTGTGGCGCAGGGAGGCGGCCCGATCCTGGGCCCGGGCCAGCAGGGTGGCGTTGCCATCCACACCGGTGTATTCCACCGGCTGGCCCAGGGTGTCCAGCAGGGCGGCCAGTCGGCCGTTACCACAGCCGACGTCCGCCACCCGCAGCGGTCGATCGGCCGGGACAGGGGGGACCCACTGCAACAGGCGCGCCAGGCCCGGCGTCCAGCCCTGTCGAGTCTGGTCGAAATGGGCGGCGACGGTGATGTAAAAGCTACGATTCAACGACAATAACTGTTCTTGAATCGCTTCCTCCATCTGGTGCTTCATCGTTTTCAATGGCCGTTTTCAATGGGAGATGGCCGTCCCCCTGACCACATGCGCGATAGCGTATGATATAATCTGCAGGGGTAAGATCCCTGTTTCAGCCGTTCACGATTTCGGCGCGGAGTCGACACCCTCAGATGCCAGGACAGGCGGAACGGAGCCGCATCTGAGAATGCCCACTCCGCAGATGAGCAACAATGCCATGAAACGTGTATTGAGTCCTGATGAAATTCCAGTCGATGTGCTGGAAAAGAGCCGCGAGTGGCAACAGCGCCGGGCCAATTTTGACCCGGCTGCCCACAGCGCCGAGCTCTACGCCATCTTCCAGGAAATCCTGAAAGTGCCCGAGGCCGAATGGGACAGTCGGACCAGTCTGCGCCCTATTTTATCCCGCTTTCCCAAGGACGGCAAAGGATTTTACTCCAAGCCGGACCTCATCGCCGGCTACCGGCACCTGGTCGCGGAGGGCGATCTGGATCCTGACCCGGTCCTGATGCAGCGGATCCGCATGAAGCCCATGCGCACCCAGAGCGGCGTGGCGCCGGTCACGGTGCTGACCGCGCCGGCCGGCTGCCCGGGAAAGTGCATCTTCTGCCCGGACGACTGGCGCATGCCCAAAAGCTACATCTACGACGAGCCGGGCTGCCAGCGGGCAGAACGGGACGGCTTCGACCCCTACAAACAGACCCTGGGGCGCATCCGCGCCTTCGAGAGCATCGGCCACGACGCCGCCAAGGTGGAGCTCCTCATCCTGGGGGGCACCTGGAGCGCCTACAGCCGGGACTATCGGGAGTGGTTCGTGCGGCGCTGCTTCGACGCCATGAACGCGGCGGGGGATCCCGACTACCAGGACGCAGCTACCCTGGAAGAAGCCCAGCGCCGCAACGTCCATGCCGCGCACCGCAACGTGGGCCTGGTCATCGAAACCCGCCCGGACTGGATCACGCCGGACGAGATCCGCCACCTGCGCAAACTGGGCGTCACCAAGGTCCAGATCGGCGTGCAGAGCCTGGACGACGAGATCCTGGCCCTCAACAAGCGGGGCCACGACGTGGCCAGTGTCCGCCACGCCCTGGGCCTGCTGCGGACGGCAGGCTTCAAGCTGCACCTGCACTGGATGCCCAACCTGTACGGCGCCACGCCGGAGAAGGACCGGGCCGATTTTGCCCGCTTCTTCGACGACCCGGCCATCCGCCCGGACGAGCTCAAGATCTACCCCTGCTCCCTCATCGCCGGCACCGAGCTCTACGAGCGCTGGCTGGCCGGCGACTATCGGCCCTACAGCCTGGACGAACTGGTGGATCTGCTGGCGGACATCAAGCCCACCATCCCGCCCTACACCCGCATCAACCGCCTCTTCCGGGACATCCCCGCCCACCATATCCAGGCGGGCGTCAAACTTAGCAACCTGCGGGAAGTGGTCCACCAGGAGCTGCGCCGCCGGGGCCAGCGCTGCGGCTGCATCCGCTGCCGGGAGGTCAAGCAGCACACGGTGTCCGAAGAGGAGCTGGAGCTCCAGGTCTACAGCTACGACACGGACCTGACCCGGGAGCACTTCCTGCACTTTGTGACCCGGGCGGACAGCGCCCACCCGGGCCTGATCGCCGGTTTCCTGCGCCTGAGCCTGCCCCGGGAGCCTGGAGTGGGCAGCCGCGCGTTCATTGACGAAATCCGGGATTCGGCCATGATTCGGGAGGTGCACGTCTACGGCCCGGCCCTCTCCATCGGCAAGGAGAGCATGGGCCAGGCCCAACATCGGGGTCTGGGGACACGGCTGCTGGAAGCCGCCAGGGAGATCAGCCGCCAGGCCGGTTTCAAGCGCATCAGCGTCATCGCCGCCACCGGCACCCAGGCCTACTATGCGGAACGGGGCTTCGAGCCCGGCGAACTGTACATGCACGCGGGGCTGTGAGGGTGTGAGAGGCGTGGTGCGTGGCCCCTGAGAGATGCCCACGCACCACGGCAAGCCCTGGGTTTCCTGACACCCACAACGATCAAGCTTCTTCTTCCGTCCCGGCGAGTATCTCCACGATCCGGTCCACGATCTTTTCGGCCACCTCCACTTTGCTCATGAGGGGCAGGGTTTCAAAAGCGCCGCCGGCGCTGATGAGGGTGACCCGGTTGGTGTCCACGGCGAAGCCCGCGTCTGTTGCGCTCACATCGTTGGCCACCATGAGGGTGAGGCTCTTGCGCGCCAGTTTGGCCTGGGCATTCTGCAGCAGGTTCTCCGTCTCCGCGGCAAAACCCACCACCACCTGGGGGTGCCCCAGGCGTTGGCGTTGCCGGGCCACCTCGAGCAGGATGTCTGGATTGGCAGCCAGCGTCAGGGTGGGTGCACCGCCTTCCTTTTTGATCTTTTGCCCTGCGGCGGTGGCCGGTCGAAAGTCGGCTACTGCCGCAGCCATGATCAGAACATCCGCGTTCTGACACTCCGCCAGAACTGCTTCCAGCATTTCTTGGGCTGTGGCCACGGCCACCCGCCGGGCGCCGCTGGGCCAGGGCAGGCCGTCCACCGTAGTGATCAGCACCACATCTGCGCCCCGGTCCAGGGCCGCCTGGGCCACTGCGTACCCCTGCTTGCCGGAAGAGCGATTGGTCAGATACCGCACAGGGTCCAGGGGTTCCCGGGTTCCCCCGGCCGTGACCACCACCTTGCGCCCCTGCAGGGGGCCGCCCCGGGAGAGCAGGTAGCGAATCTCGCCCAGGATGGTGGCCGGCTCGCTCATCCGCCCCCGGGCCACCAGGCCGGATGCCAGGCGTCCTTCTTCCGGCCCCACGATGACTGCGCCCCGCTGTTGCAACGTCTGGAGATTGGCCAGGGTGGCCGGGTGGCTGGCCATGCCGCCGTCCATGGCCGGTGCCAGAAGCAGGGGGCAGGTGGCGGCCAGGGCAGCCAGGGTGAGGAGGTTGTCGGCCTGGCCGTGGGCAAGCCTGGCCAGGGTGTTGGCCGTGGCCGGCGCGATGACCAGCAGATGGGCCTCGTGGGCCAGCCCCACGTGGAGCACATGCCCCTCTCGCCCCCAGAGATCCTCGTCGGTGTAGGCCCTACGGCCGGTAACCGACTGGAAGGTAAGGGGGGTGATGAAGCGGGTGGCAGCCTGGGTCAGGATCACGTCCACCTGGGCGCCAGCCTGGTGGAGCTTGCTGGCCAGATCGGCCGCCTTGTACGAGGCGATGCTGCCGGTGACGCCTAGAAGGAGCCGCTTGTGATGGAACAGTGGGATGGTCATGGGAACTCCCCAGGTTGGGCGGAAGATGGTTACTTGTTCAGGTTGTAGATGAGATAGAGACCGTCCAGGGTGAGCCAGGGCGCGATGATGTCGATGACTTCGGTTTCGCTGGCAATCAAGGGGGCCAGCCCGCCTGTGGCAATGACCTTGGTCTGTGGGCCCAGTTCCGCCTTGAAACGGGCCACCATGCCTTCCACCAGGCCCACGTAACCGAAGAGCAGGCCGGACTGCATGGAGTGGACGGTGTTGCGGCCGATGACCGAGGGCGGGCGGACGATGTCCACTTTGGGCAGCTTGGCCGCGCGCTGGGCCAGGGCATCGGCCGCGATGCCGATGCCGGGGGCGATGGCGCCGCCCAGGTACTCGCCGGCCGCGGTGATGGCCTCGAAGGTGGTGGCCGTGCCGAAGTCCACGATGCAGAGAGGACCGCCGTAGCGGTGGTAGGCGGCCGCGGCATCCACCACCCGGTCCGCCCCCACCGCGTCCGGGTTGTCGTAGAGGATGGTCAGGCCTGTCTCCATGCGGGCGCCCACAATGAGGGGCTCGCAGTTCAGGTAGCGCTGGCAGACCTCCCGCCAGCGGCTGGTGAGGACGGGCACGCCGGAAGCAATGGCCACGCCCTGGATGGCCTCCGGACGGACGCCGGCGTAGGAGAGCAGGCTCAGGAGTTGCATGGCGTATTCGTCGGGCATGCGCTCGTGATCGGTGGCCAGGCGCCAGTGGGGTCCCAGGGCTTCGTCCTCGTAGACGCCGAGCATGATATTGGTATTGCCGATATCAATGCAAAGTAACATGGTGGCTCTCCCTTTGGGATGGCTGGAGTGGGCATCGGGGGCATGCAGCGAATCACCGCCAGTTTACCCGGAATTCTCGTTCCCCACAATCTGCCCATTCCCCATCGTGGCTTTCCTCGCCCTCCCTTCACCCGCCGGGATGAGGCATCATCGGGCGGCACCCATCCGCCCCTACCGCAAACCGGTGCCCTTTCGCGATGGGTGACAGCAGGCGGGCACGGCGGCCCGCCCCCACGGGAACAGGGGGCGAAAAATCTGTGTTCATCTGTGAAATCGGGGGCTCCACAATGGAGTCCATGATTCACCGGCGGTTTGATTCAGAGGCGGCCAGGAACCTGTGATAAGATTGAAAGTATTATTTTCTGGCCTGATCCATGCCGTGGAGGGGAAACGACCCATGGATGTCAAACGGCTTACCGCCATATCCCTGGGGCACTTTGCCATCGATATCCTGAACTCGTCCATCGCCATGATCCTGACCGCGGTGGCGGGCATCTTCGACCTCAGCGTCAGCCAGATTGGTCTGGGGGCCATGATCTACACTTTTGCCGCCTCCCTGACCCAGCCCCTCTTCGGCATGGTGGCCGACCGGCTGCGGGGCCGCTATCTGGGGGCCATCGGGCTGCTGTGGACCATGACCTTCTATGCGCTGGCGCCCCTCATGCCCTCTTACCCGGCCCTGGTCCTCTGCCTGACCATCGGCGCCCTGGGCAGCGGGGCTTTTCATCCAGTAGGCATCGTCAACGCGGCTGCGTCGGGCGGCCGCTACCCCACCACGGCCACCTCCATCTTCTTCGTCCTGGGGCAGACAGGCCTGGCAGTGGGCCCCATCCTGGCCGGTATCGTCCTGCAGACCCTGGGGGTGGCCGGCCTGCCCTATCTGGCCCTCATCATGGCGCCGGTGGTGCTCCTCATGGCGGTCAACCTGCGCCAGCCCATTGCCGAGGAGCGAACCCCGCCCGCTCCGGCCCGGCCCCCTTCCACCCCGGCGACCAGCCGGGTAGCATCGGGGCGAGCCGCCAGCAACACCCTGATCGTCACGGCCTTCATCCTGCTCATCGCCCTGCGCTCCACCACCCTCCAGAGCTACGTGACCCTGTTGCCGAAATATTTCGACGACCTGGGGTACGCGCCGGCCCTCTACGGCACCATGGTGGGCGTCTTCAGCTTCGCAGGCGCCATGGGCACCTTCCTGGGAGGCTACCTGGGAGATCGCTTCAACCGCCGGCAGGTCATCTTCCTCTCCATGGTGGCCAGCGTTCCCTTTTCCTACGGGCTGCTCCATCTGGAGGGGTGGGGCTTTTTCATCATGGCCGCGGTGGCCGGCGCTGCCCTCAACATTCCCCACAGCATCCTCCTGATCATGGCCCAGCGCCTGCTGCCTGCCCGCAAGGGCATGATCGGCGGGGCCGTCCTGGGCTTCATGTTTGCCAGCGGCGCGGCCACCGCCTGGCTGGCCAGCTGGTTTGCGGACCTGGTGGGCCTGGGTACGGTGTTGAACTGGCTGGCCCTGGTGCCCATGGGGGCGGGGCTGTGCGCCCTGGTGCTGCCCTCCACCCGAGCCGCCCCCGCCCCGGCCCGGCCGGCCACCCCCGCGGCAGCCGATTGATCGATTGCTCCGCACCGGTTTTAATAATTTAGACATATAAATTTGACAAAAGTGGCGAGGGCGTGTTATTCTGCTTGACCAGGGACCCCCAACGGCGTATCCGAGTCAAGGCTGGATGCGCCGTGGCCCGACCCGCGTTCGTAGCGCCCGGCAAAGTCCCTCGGAGCGTTTCACCAGGCTTATGACGGCGCGGTCCCCAGTCGACTGGAATGTTGAAGCCCGAGTGGGCAAAACCAGCTCGAACTGTGGGATGGAGGGCATCGGGGAAAGAGGCGCCAGCAAGCAGGGAGCCGGCCAGCCCGGCACCAGAGAGGACACCATGACTGTGGGAGCCATTCGAGACCGTGAAAGCCCGACCTGGACGATCATCGAATACCTGCAGCGCAAGGGATCGGCCACCATCAAAGAGTTGGAAGATCTGTTGGGGGTGACCACCACCGCTGTTCGGCAGCATCTCAGCAGTCTGCTGGCAGAGGGCTACGTGGCCCGCAGCCGGGTCCACTCGGGCGTGGGACGGCCCCATCACGTCTACACCATCACAGAAAAGGCCCATGAACTCTTTGCCTGTCATTGTGACGATCTGGCCCTGACGTTGTTGGAGGAAGTCTTCGCGCTGGAGGGCCCGGAGCGAACCCAGCTGTTGCTGGGGCGGGTTGGCAGCCGCCTGGCCCAACGCTATGCGGACACGGTGCGCTCCACCGCGCTGCAGCAGCGGGTCGAAGAACTGGCCGCCGCACTCTACCGGAATGGCGTCCTGACGGACGTGGTGGCGGGCGACGACGATACCTTCATCTTAAAGACCTACAACTGCCCATACCACGAGTTGGCCCAGGAGCATCGGGACATCTGCGACATGGACAAAGATATGATGCGCCAGGTCTTGGGCTCCAACGTCAACCTCAGCACCTGCATGATGGACGGACACACCGGCTGTTCCTTCATCATCTCGCCCCGGGTTGAGCCAGCCGGGCAGGAGGAAAGCTGAGTCCGTTCGCTTCAATCATTTGATTTCACAGGATCCATTTGTCACTAACTGGACCAATTTTGACCCAATTTTGTATGTATCCATTCGTTAAGGAGCAGACTGAACTATGAGCGTACTTGAGATTCGCAATCTTCACGCCGCGGTGGAAGATAACGAAATCCTGAAAGGGGTGAACCTGACCCTGCGCAGCGGCGAGATCCATGCGCTGATGGGCCCCAACGGCTCCGGCAAGTCCACCCTCGCCTATGTGATTGCCGGCCACCCCCACTACGAGGTGACCGAAGGGGACATCCTGCTGGACGGAGAGAGCATCCTGGACATGGAGGCCGACGAGCGGGCCCGGGCCGGCATCTTCCTGGCCTTCCAGTATCCGGTGGCCATCCCCGGCGTGAGCGTTGCTAACTTCCTGCGCACGGCCGTCTCCAACGTGCGAGGCTACACCGAGCAGGCCAAGAAAAACGAGGGCGGCGTCATCGGCAGCAACCTGATGCCCATGCGGGAGTTCCGGCGGGAGCTCAACGCCAAGATGAAGGAATACAACGTCGATCCCAGCTTCGCCCGCCGCTACCTGAATGACGGCTTCTCCGGCGGCGAGAAGAAGCGCACCGAGGTGCTGCAGATGGCCATGTTGGAACCCAAGTTTGCCATCCTGGACGAGTCGGACTCGGGCCTGGACATCGACGCCTTGCGGGTGGTGGCCGACGGCATCAACAAGCTGGCCACCCCGGACCGGGGCTTCCTGTTGATCACCCACTACCAGCGCATTCTGAACTATGTGAAGCCCCACTACGTGAGCATCTTCTACGACGGCCGCATCGTTAAGACGGGTGGCCCCGAAGTTGCCCACATGTTGGAGGAACGGGGCTACGGCTGGGTGGAGCAGGAGTTCAAGGACGCCCAGTCTGTGGCGGCCTGAAACGGCCGACGTTTCGCCCCTCCCCCTGGCCCTGGAGGGTCCAGCCGGGATGAGGCCCAGAGCGCTAATGACAAGTGAGTGGTGCGTGCCAGCACTGAGGAGGACACATGGCCACACAAGCAGATCGTGAACAACTTGCCGGCGTCAAAGAGGAATACCGCTATGGGTTCCACGACGACATTCAGCCGGTCTTCAAGGCCGAACGAGGCCTGAGCCATAAAGTCATCGACCAGATTTCCGACCAGAAGAACGAGCCGGACTGGATGCGCCAGTTCCGCCATGAGGCGCTGGACATCTTCCTGTCCAAGCCCCTGCCCACCTGGGGTGCGGATCTGAGCGGCATTAACTTCGATGAGATCTACTACTACCTGCGCCCCACCGAGGGCCAGGGCCGCTCCTGGGATGAAGTGCCCGAGAGCATCAAGAACACCTTCGAACGCCTGGGCATCCCCGAGGCCGAGCGCAAGTTCCTGGCCGGCGTGGGCGCCCAGTACGACTCGGAGGTGGTCTACCACAGCCTGCGCCAGGAGTGGGAAAAGTTGGGCGTCATCTTCCTGGACATGGACAGCGGCCTGCGGGAGCACGAAGACATCGTGCGGGAGTACTTCGCCACGGTCATCCCGGCAGCCGACAACAAGTTCGCCGCGCTCAACAGCGCCGTCTGGAGCGGCGGCAGCTTCGTCTACGTGCCCAAGGGCGTCCATGTGGACATTCCCCTGCAGGCCTACTTCCGCATCAACGCCCAGAACATGGGCCAGTTTGAGCGCACCCTGATCATCGTGGAAGAGGGCGCCAGCGTCCACTACGTGGAGGGCTGCACCGCGCCCATCTACAGCAGCAACAGCCTGCACAGCGCGGTGGTGGAGATCATCGTCAAGAAGAATGCCCGCTGCCGCTACACCACCATCCAGAACTGGAGCACCGACGTCTACAACCTGGTGACCAAGCGGGCCGTCGCCTACGAAGGGGCCACCATGGAGTGGATCGACGGCAACCTGGGCAGCAAGGTGACCATGAAGTACCCGGCCGTCTACATGATGGGCCCCAAGGCCCACGGTGAGATCCTGTCCATCGCCTTTGCCGGCCATGGCCAGCACCAGGACGCCGGCGGCAAGGTCATCCACGCTGCGCCCTACACCAGCTCCAAGATCGTCTCCAAGTCCATCAGCAAGGATGGCGGCCGGGCCAGCTATCGGGGCCTGCTGCGGGTCGCCAAAGGCGCCCACCACAGCAAGAGCAACGTGGTCTGCGACGCCCTGCTGCTGGATGAAAAGAGCCGCTCGGACACCTATCCCTACATCGAGATCGAAGAGGACAACGTGAGCGTCGGCCACGAGGCGTCCGTCAGCAAGATCGGGGAAGAGCAGCTCTTCTACCTGATGAGCCGTGGGATCAGCGAAGATGAGGCAGCCGCCATGATCGTGGGTGGCTTCATCGAACCGCTGGTCAAGGAACTCCCCATGGAATACGCGGTGGAGATGAACCGCCTGATCCAACTGCAGATGGAAGGCACCATCGGCTAATCGAACGCGATGACGGGATGCGTAATCCGCTCCGGCGACGCTGCCAGGAGGCTTCAATCCCGGGGCAGATTGCGCATCCCGCCTGATTGCATACGGAGGAAACAACGTGGGCGTACTCGTTCAAGACAGCACGACCGAAAAGACCCCAGAAGCGCTTTCCGCTTTTAGCGAGGAGAGCGTACGCGCCCTTTCGGCGGCGCGCCAGGAGCCAGAGTGGATGTTGAACTTCCGCCTGGACGCCTGGCGGCAGTTCCAGGCCCTTCCCTGGCCCCAACCGACCGACGAAGCCTGGCGGCGCACCCGCCTCACCGGCTTCAAGCTGGAAAACTTCCAGCCCTACGCCCGGCCCTCTGGAAACGGGGCGGCCAGCGTATCCCCCCAAATCCAGAACGAGCTGGATGAAATGGACAGCGCGGCCAGCCTTGTCTTCCAGGACAGCGCGGTGATCTACCGGGATGTCAGCGAAGATCTGGCCGGCAAGGGGGTCATCTTTACCGACCTGCAGCAGGCTGTCCAGCAGCATCCAGAATTAATCCAGAAATATTTCATGACCGAAGTGGTCCGGCCGGACCGCAACAAGTTCACCGCCCTCCACGCCGCCCTGTGGGACAGCGGCACCTTCATCTACGTGCCCAAGAACACCCGGGTGGAGCTGCCCCTGCAGGTGATCCTGAACCAGGCCAGCGGCAAGGTGGGCAGCTATCACCACACCCTGCTGGTCGCCGAGGAAGGCGCCGAGGTGACGGTGGTGGACGACCTGCTGGGCGGCAAGGACGGCCTTCAGAGCAGTGTAGTGGAACTCCACCTGGGCGACAACAGCGTGGTGCGCTACATGAACCTGCAGGACTTCGACCACTCCACCTGGAATTTCCTGACCGGGCGAGCGGCCATGGGCCGCAACAGCGACCTGCGCTGGATCCAGGTGAGCTGGGGCAGCCGCCTGACCAAGGCGTTCCTGGACGTGGACCTGATGGGCGAAGGCGGCCACGCCGAGCTGTTGGGCATCTACTTCCCCACCGGCCGCCAGCATATCGACCACCAGACCCTGCAGCTGCACCGGGCACCCAACTGCTTCAGCGACCTGCTCTTCAACGGCGCGCTGAAGGACAAAGCCCGCAGCGTCTACATGGGGATCATCCGGGTCCTGCCCGGCGCCCAGAAGACCGACGCCTACCAGCGCAACGGCAACCTCATCCTGGATGAGGGCGCCCGGGCCGACAGCATTCCCGGCCTGGAAATCGAAGCGGACGACGTGCGCTGCACCCACGGTGCCACCGCCGCCCAGGTGGAGGATGAGTATGTCTTCTACCTCATGGCCCGGGGCCTCACTCGCCCCCAGGCGGAGCGCATGATCGTGCAGGGCTTCTTCCAGGCGGTGCTCGACCGGGTACCGGTGGAAAGCGTAGTCACCAAGCTGGAGCGGGTCATCGAGCGCAAAATCGGCGGCTGACGCCTGGCTCGCGCTTCGACAATTCGTGCCAGTCCGGGAGGGTGAGGAGAGGCCGGATGGTGAAGGCAGGTCCCTGACGGGTCTGCTGCGCCGGTACCCTTATCCTCCCGTTTCTTTTATCCGGCAGAGTAAGCCGGTGGGAGATACCCGATGAAGAGGTCCAGCCGCCAAAATGTTTTGCTCGAGCCTTCGGGCTGGGTTATGATGATGTGAAAATGGAATCTCTATTTTAACGGATGAAACAGATGAGCATGGACCTACAACAAATCCTACCGGTGGAATCGGCGGAACGCCTGGCCCAGATTCGCCAGGACTTTCCCATCCTGGCCCGGCGCATCGGCGACCGTCCCCTGGCCTATCTGGACAACGGCGCCACCAGCCAGAAGCCGGTGGCTGTCCTCCAGGCCATGGACGACTACTACCGGCGCCACAACGCCAACGTGCATCGGGGTGTCCACACCCTGAGCGAAGAGGCCACCGCCCAATACGAGAATGCTCGCCTGCGGGTGGCCCGCTTCATCAACGCGCCCAGCGAAAAGCAGATCATCTTCACCCGGGGCACCACCGAGGGGATCAACCTGGTGGCCCAAACCTGGGGGCGGGCAAACCTGGGGCCCGGCGATGAGGTGCTCATCACCGAGATGGAGCACCACAGCAACATCGTCCCCTGGCAGATCCTGCGGGATCAGCTGGGCTTCACCCTGCGCTACATCCCCATCACCGACGAGGGGCTGCTGGACCTGGATCAGTTGTCGAACCTGTTGAACGAACGCACCCGGCTGGTCAGCTTCATCCACGTGAGCAACGTGCTGGGGACGGTCAACCCGGTGGATCGTCTGGTGGCCGCGGCCCGATCGGTGGGAGCCCGGGTCCTGCTGGACGGCGCCCAGAGCGTCCCCCACATGCCGGTGGACGTCCAGGCGCTGGATGTGGACTTCCTGGTCTTCAGCGGCCACAAGATGTGCGGGCCGACGGGCATCGGCGTCCTCTACGCCAGGCGGGAGCTGCTGGAGGAGATGCCCCCCTACCAGGGCGGCGGCGATATGATTCGGGAAGTGAAGATGACCGCCAGCAAGTGGAACAGCATCCCGTACAAGTTCGAGGCGGGCACGCCGGCCATTGCCGAAGCCATCGGCCTGGGCGCAGCGGTGGACTACCTGAGCCAGGTCGGGATGGCGTGGATCCACGCGCACGAGCAGGCGCTGGTACAATATGCCTACAGTCGCCTGAGTGAGATCGAAGGGATCCACATCCTGGGGCCTGGCCCCGAGCAACGCAGCGGCCTGATCGCCTTCACCGTGGAGAACATTCACCCCCACGACCTGTCGGCCATTCTGGATCGAGAAGGGGTCGCTGTGCGGGCGGGCCACCACTGTGCCCAGCCCATCCACGACCGCTACGGCATCGCCGCCAGCGCGCGGGCCAGCTTCTACCTGTACAACACGCCCGAGGAGGTCGACCAGTTGGCCCAGGGGCTGGAGAAGGCCGTGGAGATCTTCGCCCTCTGAGGGCACGGTTTCAGCTGCAAAAGCGAGGGAGATCATGGACGCGCTCTATCGAGAAGCCATCCTGGACCACTACCGGCATCCCCGGCGCAAGGGACACCTGGAGCATGCGGACATCCACTATCACGACACCAATCCCTTCTGCGGCGATGAGATCACCATCGAGCTCAAAGTCGAGGACGGGGTGGTGGTGGACGCCGCCTTCGACGGGCGGGGGTGCGCCATCAGCCAGGCCACGGCCAGCATGATGATGGAAGAGATCGTGGGCAAGACGGTGGAAGAATTGAAGACATGGGACAAGGAGTACATCCTGGACATGCTGGGCATCGAGATCGGCCCGGTGCGTCTGAAATGTGCCCTGTTGCCCTTGAAAGTGCTCAAGGCCGGCGTGTGGGGCCTGGAAGAGTGGCCCGAATAGGTCAATGCAGCCTCGACTATACGCCTCTCAATCATGGTCATCGAACAGGGATAGTTCAACAATGAGTGAATTCATCAAAGTCGCAACCCTGGATGAAATTCCACCCGGCAAAAGCAAGCTGGTGGAAGTGGAAGATGTGCAGATCGCCCTTTTCAATCTAAACGGCGAGATCTACGCCATCGAAAATGTCTGCACCCACGACGGCGGCCCCCTGGTAGAGGGCTCCGTGGTAGACGGCCATGTGGTGGTCTGTCCCCGCCATGGCGCCCGCTTCGACATCCGCACGGGCGCTGCGCTGAGTTTTCCCGCCTTTGAGCCCACCAACACCTACCAGGTGCGCATCGAGGGCAACGACGTGTTGGTTGAATCGCCGATCTAGGCCCGGCGTTCAGTTGGAGCAGCCGGCTCCCCAGGAAACCCCGGCAGAAATGCGCCGGCGGCTTTCGCCAGACGTAGTGCCGCCACATTTCTGCTGTGGCCTGTAGGCCAGAATCGACTGGCCTGGGCGCCACTGCCTACCTTTGCAAAGGAGTGCAAGATGAGTGTGCCGACCCCTGAAGAAATCCGTGAGTTGATCCGCGCCAAGGTGCGCGACCCAGAGTTGATGATGAACATCATCGACCTCGGCCTGGTCTACGACATCCAGGTGACCGACAAGAACACGGCCGAGATCACCATGACCCTGACCAGCCCAGGATGCCCGGCTGGCCCGGAGATCATCACCAGCGTCCAGCGGGAGACCCACGCCGCCTTCCCCGATCTGGAAGAGGTGAACATCCACCTGACCTGGACGCCCTTCTGGAATCCGGACATGATGTCCGACGAGGCCAAGGAAGAGCTGGGCATCTTTTAAGAGGCTACGGTAACGTTGAGCCCCCATCTCCCGGCGGGAGATGGGGGCTCAACAATTCCTTGAACAATTCCTATTGTTGAAGGCGAATGCTGGCTGCCACCATCTGGGCCAGCAAGGGGTTCTGGCTTGGGGGGAGCGTCCGCACAGGGCGAACCAGACGCCAGGCCCGTTGGGCCTGTTCCTGGTTGCCGGCCAGGTGGAGCCAGGCAGCCTGGGCCCGCAGCGCCTCCGCCATGGCGCTCTGGATGGTATCCGTTGCCCCCCGTTTTTCAATTTCCTGCAAGACCAGCCTGGTGAGCGCCTCGACCCCCTTTTCCCTATCGCTCTCCTGAAAGCGTACCGCCTGGAGCAGGGCGCGGTTTTGGACGATCCAGCCTGCCATGGCCGGATGTTCCAGGAGAGCCGCCGCCTCCGCGGCCAGCCGGGCCGGGTCCGCCGGCGGCTCTGGCTCCACCTCTGTGACGAAATAGGCACGCAGCTCCTCCGGTACCTGGGGCGGAGCAAACTGCCAGATCCAGTCGTTGTACAGGCGGTACTCGCCCGGCAACGCCGGCTGCTCCCCCTGCCAGTGGGCGGAGAGGGCCTCCTGTACCCGCCAGCGGGCATAGTCGAAGGGGCAGGTCAACAGCACCAGCGTCTGCCCCCTGTCCACCTGGACGGAAACGAGCTGACCCACCGAGCGCCGGGCCGGCATCAGTTCCGGCGGCAGTTGCGGGCTGCCGAAACTGTCCAACACGCCGTGCTGGCCGTTGATGACCACCCCCAGAATCTGTCCCGGTTTTCCTTCCGCGGCTTGAAAGACAAACCAGATGCTCTGACTACCCGAAGCGTCGGCCGGGCTCATCAGCGCCTGCCAGCCGTCCGGGGTGGGCGGGGTATAGCGGCGCCCGGCAAACTGAAGTTTGCGCAGGCTCCGCTCCGCCTGTTGGGCCAATTCCGGCGGCAAGGTGTACTGCAGGGTGTACAGCGCCCGCAGGGCCTGCTCCCCGGCGGCGGGATCCCGACCCAGGGCTTCCAGATGGCTCAGGGCCTGCGCCGCCACCCTGGGGCGGTCATCCTGGGCGATCAGGCGCAACAGCTCCACACGGTCCACGGGCGGGATCCGCGCCAGCAGGCCCAACACCATGGCAGCCACATCCTCGCCGGTCTGGCGCATCTGGGTGACATACTCCAGGAGAATGTGGCGATTTTGCCGGCCTTCGTCGATGGCTTCCCGCAGGCTCTGAAAGGCCACCTCGTTGGTATCCTGCAGGTCGCTCAGGAGGGCCTGGGGCACCGACTCGCCCAGGAAACGTTCCAGAAGCAGGGCCGCGGTGAGGCGGGCTTCTGGCCGGTTCTGGCGGTTGGCCGCCGCGTTGCGCAAGGCAGGCGCCACCTGGTCCGGCGGCAAGAGCGCGGCCAGGTGGCCCAGCCCCCCTCGCAGCTGGCTGCTGGGCGTGTCCAGATGTTTCAAGAGGGCTGTCAGCAGAAGCTCGGGCGGATAGCGCTGCACCAGGGTGCGCACCGCTTCCAGCAGCTCCAATTCGCTGGAGGTTTCGGCCAGGGCCTCAATCTCCTGGGCCAGTTGGCGTCGTTGTTGGAATGAGTTGATGATCTTGTCGGCCATGGGTGCATTATACCACGCCCTCTCCCCAGGCCCCTGGTCTGGGAGGGGATGGGGACATCTCCTGCCCCGGGGCGCATCTGTGCTATAATGGCAGGCAAGCGCAACCTGGCCAACGGTCGTGTGTCCGCCCCTTTGAGATGAGAATGGAACTAAAGCCACCATGAACGATCAACCCAAGAAAAAGATCCTGATCGTGGATGACGAACCGCGTATGGTGCGCTTCGTCAAGATGAACCTGGACCTGGAAGGGTACATCACCCTGGAGGCCAACAACGGCCTGCAGGCCCTGGAAAAAGTGCGGGACTATAACCCCGATCTGGTGCTGCTGGATGTGGAAATGCCCGGCCTGGATGGCTTTGAGACGTTGAAGCGCATTCGGGAGATCAGCGACGCGGCGGTCATCATGCTGACGGTGCGCTCCGATGAAGAGGATCGCATCAAGGGGTTGGATCTAGGCGCCGACGACTACGTCACCAAGCCCTTCAGCCCTCGGGAGCTCTCCAGCCGCATCCGGGCCGTGTTACGCCGCTTCGAACATCTGGGCCGGCCGGATGCCCAAATCATCCATGTGGACGACCGACTGCAGGTGGACCTGCAGCGTCGGGATGTGATCGTGGACGGTAAGCGGTTGAGCCTGCGGCCCACCGAATACCGCCTTCTCTACCACCTCATCCAGAACGCGGGCTGGGTGGTCCCCCACGAAACGCTCCTGACCAAGGTGTGGGGGCACGAGTATGTCAACGATAACCACCTGTTGCGCCTCTACATCACCTACCTGCGCAAAAAGATCGAGCCGGATCCGGCCAATCCCCGCTACATCTTCACCGAACGGGGCCTGGGCTACCGTTTCGTGGACTTCAAACGAAACCAGGAAGCACAGGGCGAACAGAACGCCGCCAGGGACGCCCAGGAATCCTCGAGCTGAACCCTTATGGCGCGCTTCGGCTGGAAATTTTGAGATTTCCGCGCTGATTATGTTATGATTCCCACTTGGCGTTTGCAAAACGCCTGTCGCGTTCCATTTTTCACGCCCTGGGACCAGGGGTCGGGTGCCGCCGAAAGGGGGTAGGCCCATGGGAGGAACAGGGCGGAAGCATAACCCAACATAGGAGAATCACCATGGCAGTTGTCACCATGAAAGCGCTCTTGGAGGCGGGTGTCCACTTTGGCCACCGCACGCGCCGCTGGAACCCCAAAATGCGGCCGTACATTTTCACAGAGCGCAGCAAGATCCACATCATCGACCTCCAGCAGACCATGTTGCGCCTCAACGAGTACTACAACCTGGTGCGCGACACGGTCGCCAAAGGAGGGGTCATCCTCTTCGTGGGCACCAAACGGCAGGCCCAGGCCACCATCCAACAGGAGGCCGACCGCTGCAACATGCCCTATGTCAACCAGCGCTGGCTGGGCGGCACCTTGACCAACTGGGCCACCATCAAACAGCGCATCGACTACCTGCTCCGCCTGGAACGGCGCATGGACGCGGGCGAGTTTCGCAACCTGTCCAAGAAGGAGCAACTGGGCATCCAGCGGGAACTGGAGAAGCTGAACCGGCGCATCGGCGGCCTGAAGACCATGCGGCGCCTGCCGGACATGGTCTTCATCGTGGATACCCACCTGGAAGACCTGGCCGTGAAGGAAGCCAACAAGCTGGGCATCCCCATCATCGGCATGGTGGACACCAATGCCGACCCCGATCTGGTGGACTACGTGATCCCCAGCAACGACGATGCCATCCGCTCCATCAAGCTGATCGTGGGCATCATTGCCAACGCAGCCGTAGAAGGCCTCCGCATCCGGGAAGTGGAGATGGCCGACACCGGCCAGGTCCGCGAGGAAGATCTGGCCGAGATGGAGCAGTACCTGGGTCCCAGCACCCTCGCCAAGTTGCAGTCCTCGGATGACGAGGAAGAATACGACGAGTACGAGGACTACGACGAAGACGAGGATGAGGACGAGGAGTACGAAGAGGACGAAGAGGACGAAGAATACGAGTGGGAGGACGAGCAGGAGTGAGGGGCGAATGCCGAAAGGCACGGGTAGCTGCCGGCAGGCATTCGAAAAGGCCGGAAGGCACGTAAAAAGAGAGCAGGAGAATTCATCAAAATGGCGGAAATTACTGCAGCAATGGTAAAGGAGCTGCGCGAGGCGACCAATGCCGGCGTGCTCGACTGCAAGAAGGCTTTAAGCGAGGCCAACGGCGACTTCGAAGCGGCTGTGGAAATCCTGCGCAAGAAGGGCCTCTCCACCGCGGCCAAGAAGTCCGGCCGGGAAACCCACGAAGGCATCATCGGCTCCTACGTCCACGCGGGCAGCAAGGTGGCCAGCCTGGTGGAATTGGCCTGCGAGACCGATTTCGTGGCCCGCACCGAACAGTTCCAACAACTGGCCCGGGATCTGGCCATGCAGGTGGTGGCCTCCCGGCCCCGCTACGTGAGCCGTGAAGAGATCCCGGCCGAGGAGATCGAGCGGGAGAAGGCCATCTATCGGGAGCAGCTGGCGGATAGCGGCAAACCGGCCGAGATCATCGAAAAGATCATCGAGGGCAAACTGGAAAAGTGGTTTGCGGAGGTCTGTCTGCTGGAACAGCCTTTCGTCAAGGATCCGGACAAGACGGTCCAGGATCTACTGGTAGATAACATCGCCGCCCTTGGCGAAAACATCCGGGTGAATCGATTTGCCCGGCTGGAAATAGGCGGTTGATGAACGAGGGATGCCCAGCCCACAAGGCTGGGCATTCTTCTATGGCCCAGGGTCCCAGGAGGGGCGAACAGGGAAGAGAGGCAAAAATGGCAGAGTTAAAATACCGACGCATTTTACTCAAATTGGGCGGGGAAGCCCTGGCCGGAGAGGGCGGCTTTGGCATCAACCCCCGCCGCGCAGAGGAAGTGGCTCAAAAGGTGATCCGGGTTCTCAACATGGGTGTGCAGGTGGCCATCGTCATCGGTGGCGGCAACCTGTGGCGGGGCAAGGAAGATGGGCTGGACCACGGGATGGAACGGGTGACGGCCGACCACATGGGGATGCTGGCCACGGTGATGAACGCGCTGGCCCTGCAGGATGCGTTGGAACGCCACGGCATTCCAACCCGGGTGATGACCGGCATCGAAGTCCGGGCAGTGGCCGAGCCCTACATCCAACGCCGGGCAGTGCGCCACCTGGAAAAGGGCCGGGTGGTCATCTTCGGCGCCGGCACCGGCAACCCCTACTTCACCACCGACACCGCGGCCTCCCTGCGGGCCATGGAGATCGACGCCGAGGTGCTGATCAAGGCCACCAAGGTGGACGCGGTCTACGACTCGGATCCCAAGCTGAACGCCAACGCCCGCCGATTCGAGCGCTTGACCTACATCGATGCGCTGAACATGCGGGTCGGCGTCATGGATAGCACGGCCATGGCCATGTGCATGGACAACGACCTGCCCATCTGCGTGGTGGATCTCTGGCAGGAGGGGAGCCTGGAGCAGGTGGTGGCCGGCGAGGCCGTAGGCACCCTGATCTCGGCCTGAACCCGGGTGCCGGGTCGGGACGATGCCCACGTTTTTATGTCTGTCTTTCCTCTGTTAAAATAATGGGCGCCCAGCGTGGGAAGCCCTCGTGAATCCCGGCAGCATTTCCAGACGCCTTCCCGGCCCGGTTGCCCCCAGAAGGCGAGATAGCCACAACCCTGCCGCGGGATTTACGCCAGAGCGAGGTGTGTTCCGATGGGGGCGGCAGCCTGAAGCAATCATTTGATGCTGTACGCCCCCAATGGGATCCACACCCACCAGAGAATTCGCGTGACAACATACTTTGGCGGAAGCCTGGCCCAGAACCGGGAAATGGTGCCCGGCCTGGCGCCAGTTCAAGCTTCGTTTGTGCAGCCAGGAGGTCAGGAAATGATTAAGGAAGTATTGGCCGATGCCGATGAGCGCATGGAAAAAGCCGTTGAAGCGTTCCGAGCCGATCTACGCACCATCCGCACGGGGCGTGCCACGCCGGCCCTGGTCGAACGCCTCATGGTCGACTACTACAACGTCCCTACTCCCCTGCAGCAACTGGCGACCATCTCGGTGCCGGAGGCCCAGACCCTCTTGATCCGGCCGTATAGCCCCTCGGATATCGGCACCATCGAAAAAGCCATCGCCAAATCCGATCTGGGCCTGACCCCCAGCAACGACGGCCAGCAGATTCGGCTGACCTTTCCTCCGTTGACCGAGGAGCGCCGGCGGGAGCTGACCCGGCTGGTCTCCAAGCGGGCCGAAGAAGCCCGGGTCTCCATCCGCAACATCCGTCGCGATGCCATCCACGACTTGCGTGACTTACAGAAGGAAAGTATGATCTCGGAAGATGAGCTTCACCGCGCCGAAGAGCGGGTTCAGGAGATGACCAACAACTACATCAAGCAGGTGGATGAGATCGCCCGGGAAAAGGACGAGGAGATCATGACGGTTTAATAGGGTGCGTACCCCTTTTGGGGCTTCCCAAATGGGACGCACCCGGCTGATTGGGCCGGGGAGCACGAGAACGTCGTCCAGCGCATCCCCAACACCGGATCACAGCGGATCCGGGAACCCAGCCATCCTTTTCCAAGGAGCGGAAGAGCCAGCTGGCGCTTGTGATACCGTGTCCATACCAGGGGTGGGGCTTGCTCACCCCTTTCTTTCGTCTTCCGGCAAAAAGATTGATTCCGGCAAAAAGATTGAATGGATATGTTCCCCGTCGTCAGGAATGAGCCATACCGCAGGTGCCAGAAACCCTGCGATGGATACTGCAAGACGGAGGCTGTGAGAGAATGATGATGGAAAACGAGAGCAATCACCACGCCCCTGCGTCCCTGGAATCGATCCCCTACCATGTGGGCATTATCATGGACGGCAACGGACGCTGGGCCCAGGCCAGGGGGTGGCCCCGTCTGGCCGGCCACCAGGCCGGCGTCGACAACATTCGCCGGGTGCTGGAAAGCAGCGTGCGCTTTGGCATCAAGGTCCTCACCATCTACGCCTTTTCCACCGAAAACTGGCATCGCCCCCCGGAAGAGGTCACCGGCCTGATGCGCCTGCTGGGGATGACCATCAAGCGTCAGCTCAACGAACTACACCGCAACGGCGTCCAGATCCGCCACAGCGGCCGCCTCAGCGGGATCAGCCCCGAACTGCAGGACCAGATCCGCCATGCGCTGGAGGTCACCCGCCACAACGACCGCATCATCCTCAACGTGGCCTTCAACTACGGCGGCCGGGCCGAAATCTTGGACGCGGTGCGCCGCATCATCGCCGACGGAATCTCCCCCGACCAGCTGGATGAGGCCCTGTTCAGCCAGTATCTGTACACCAGCGACTTGCCGGACCCGGACCTGATCATCCGCACCGGTGGGGAATGGCGGCTGAGCAACTTCCTGATCTGGCAGGCAGCCTACGCGGAATACTACGCCACCCCTACCTACTGGCCCGATTTCGACGAGGAAGAATTGTACAAGGCCCTGTGCGAGTACAACGTCCGTGAACGTCGCTTCGGCCGCGTCCTGGAAACCTGAAACCACCCAACCCCAACGGGCCACCGCCGGTGATTACACGCATCGTCGTCGGAATTCTCGCCATACCCCTGGTCTTGCTGCCGATCTGGCTGGGTGGCGTCTGGTGTCTGATGTTGTTCCTGGCCGTCAGCCTGATTGGGGGGATGGAATTCTATACCCTGGCCCAGCGTGC
Source organism: Litorilinea aerophila (assembly GCF_006569185.2). NCBI lineage: Bacteria > Bacillati > Chloroflexota > Caldilineae > Caldilineales > Caldilineaceae > Litorilinea > Litorilinea aerophila. The sequence goes on from NZ_VIGC02000016.1 coordinate 50,913, forward strand.
CGGCTATCGCCCGGTACGCGCCCTGGGGCTGCTCTGGCTGGCCGCCCTGGTACTCAGCCATTGGGCGCCGGCCCACCTCCCCCCCACCGTCGTGCTGGGCAGTGGCCTGATCCTGACCCTGATCCTGGCCCTGGGCCAACATCAAACGCCCATGCACACCTGGATGTCCACCAGCGTGGGCGCCATCTACCTGGGCACCATGCTGGGCCAGGCGCTGGCCCTGCGCCAGCTGCCCCAAGGGGCCTGGTGGATTTTCTTCGGCCTGTTTATCACCTGGATCAATGACACCGGCGCCTACTTCACCGGCGTGACCGTGGGACGCCACAAGCTGTGGCCCCGGCTGAGCCCCAAGAAGACGTGGGAAGGCACCGTGGGGGGATGGATGGGGGCGGCCCTGAGCGGCGGCCTGTTCGCCTGGTTGATGCCGTTGCCCCTGTCCGTGCCGGCCGGGGTGGCCATAGGTTTCGTCTGCGGGGTCCTGGCCCTCTTTGGCGATCTGGCCGTCAGCATGATCAAGCGCCAGGTGGGGGTGAAGGACAGCGGCCGCTTTTTCCCCGGCCACGGCGGCATGCTGGATCGGCTGGATAGCCTCCTCTTCGTCCTCCCCTTCGTCTACTACGTTGCCCTCCTCTGGTTCGGCTTTTAGACGGCCTGCCACAGGGCGCCCCGGCTGGCCTGGCGCAGGGCCGCAAGATTCTCCTGAATGCTCCCCTCCTGGTTGAAGACGGAACTCCCCACCACAATCACATTGGCGCCGCTGCGGATCACATCCGCGATGTTGTGGGTGCCGATGCCCCCGTCCACCTCCAGGGCACAGAGGGGGTTTAACTCCTCTTGAAGGCGCCGCACCCGTTGCAGCTTGTTCATACTGGTCTCGATGAAGCGCTGGGCACCAAAACCCGGGTTCACGCTCATCACCAGGATCATGTCCACGAAAGGCAGGATCTCCCGCACAGCCTCGACGCTGGTGGCCGGGTTCAGGGCCACGCCGGCCCGGCAGCCCAATTCCGTGATCTGCTGCACGGTCCGATGCAGGTGGGTGCAGGCCTCCACGTGAACGGTCAGATTGTCCGCGCCGGCCTCGGCAAAGGCCGCCAGATAGCGCTCGGGGTCCTGGATCATGAGGTGGACGTCCAGGGGTAATCGGGTCACCTCCCGGACCGCCCGGACGACCAGCGGGCCGAAAGAGATGTTGGGCACGAAGATGCCGTCCATCACATCCAGGTGAATGACATCGGCGCCGCCCTCCTCGGCCTGGCGTATCTGATCGGCCAGGTGGCCAAAGTCCGCCGTCAGGATGGACGGCGCAATCTGGATGGGGCGAGAACTGTTCATCGGTTTACTCCCTTTGACCTTGTACAGTCTGGCGTAAATACCACGGCAGAAATTCCGGGTGCCCTCTGGGCGCACTACTTCAGGTGGAAACTATCGGCGAATTGCTGCCGGGATGTACTTACGAATCCGGCCGGTGGCGCGCCAGGAACGCCATCATCAACCGCCCCACCGTGCGCGGCTGCCGTAAGATCAGGGCATGGCTCTGGCGGGGCACCACATGGAGCTCTGCCATGGGCAGGTATTCGGCCATCCGCCGGGCGATGGAAACAGGAAAAATTTCGTCCTCTTCCCCGTGGATCAGACAGACCGGGAACGCCCAGGACGAAAGGCTGGAGAGGGGCAGGTCGATGGTCCGCTGCACATCCAGCCGACGGAAGGCAGGCAGGAGCTCCTGGTCGAAATAGCCAGGATAATGGTATGGATCGTGGAGGCGGGCCGTGGCGGCCAGCCAGTTGCGGCCCGCCTGGAAGACATCTGGATCCAGCCGAATGGGCGCACCGGCCCGGTCGGGATCCATGCTGTGGGTGGTGCTGACCAGGGTCAGGGTGGCCGGTTGGACCCACTTTTGGTGGACCAACAGTTGGGCGATGACCCCGCCGGCAGAGGCCCCGGCCAGGTGGCCGGAGGTGGCATCCTCGGCCACCATAAGGGCGGCCACATCCCGGGCCATGGCCCCATGATCGAAGCCCGGCGGATAGCCCTGGGAGCGGCCATGGCCGGGGAGATCCGGCAGCAAGATCCGATAGCTCCTGGCAAGATCCGCCAGGAGCGGTCCCCAGGCAGCACGCCCTGTGCTCAAGAAGTTGTGTAACAGGGTCAGGGTTTCTACCCGACCTGCCGGCTGCTCCGGTGGCTCCAGAACTTCGTAGAACAGGGTCCCGTGTTCGGTGGGCAGCTCAGGCATCGGCCGGACTTTCTCCCGACGCACCGGCAAAGCGAGCCCGGCGGCTGGCATTATTCAGGGTGGCGGCCATCACCCGATAGACCTCGGTGATGTCGTCCAGGGTGATCAGCCCCAGGAACCGTTCCTCCTCCTTGATGGCCACCACGCGGGTGCCGCCCTGGGCCATCTTTTCCCAGATCTCGGCCAGGCTGGTATCGGGGCCACAAGTGGGCACCTGATCCGCCGGGATCATGACATCCACCACCCGGGCCTCGGGGCCATGTTCCTGCAGGGCCTGGATCAGCCGGGGCCGGGTCAGGACGCCGATGAACTTGCTGGAAAGATCCAGCACCGGGTAGTCGGTCTGATAGCTGGTCATGAGCAGATCGACAGCCCGGTTGAGGCGCTCGCTGGCGTAGAGGGCGACGGCGCCGGGCGTCAGGGCCTGTCGCGCGTAGATGTTCTTCAGCACGGTGCGGCTTTCCACCGACTCCTGCTCGGCGCTGCCGCCCACGTACACGAAAAAGGCGATGAGCAGCAGGAAAATGCCGCCGCCCATGATGCCCCACAGGGCGAAGAGGCCGGCCATCAGGCGGCCCACAAAGACGGCAATCCGGGTGGCCTGGACGTAGGGCATGGTCATGGCTAGCAGGGAGCGCAGAATGCGGCCACCGTCCATGGGAAAGGCGGGCAGCAGGTTAAATAGACCCAGCAGGATGTTGGTGCCGGTCAGATAGAGGAGTAGATTGCCGATCCCTGGCATCTGCATCACCCGCCAGAAGCGGGAGAGGTCGCCCGAGACGTTGCCCAGCCGCATCTCCAGGCCCAGGGCCAGCAACATGAAGGGCAACAGCACCAGGGCAATGGCAAAGTTCACCAGGGGACCGGCCAGGGTGATCAGGAACTCCTGCAGGGGCTTGTCGGGCATACGCTCCAGGTTGGCCACGCCGCCGATGGGCAGCAGGGTGATGCTGGGCACGTTGACCTTGAAGTACTTGGCCACCAGGGCATGGCCAAACTCGTGCAGGGTGACACAGACGAACAACAAGAGAATCACTAAAATCCCGTAGAGGCCACCCCAGAGCGGACCGGCCGGCCCCAGGCCAAAGGTAACCGCCCCGTAGGCGAGAATCAACAGAAATGACCAGTGCACGCGTACGTTGATGCCAAAGGCTCGGAACAGGGTTAAGGAAGTGTCCACATTCGCTCCTTACGATCAGCTCAGGACGGAGGCAGCTCAGGATAGCCGTTTCACCAGTAGAGTCTGGCGCAAATACCACGGCGGAAATTCGTCGGCATTCCCTCTGGAGGTACCTTCGTCGAATTTCTGCCGGGATTTCTCAGGCCGGCGGCAACAGGGGCGGCGGCCCTTCCGGATGACAGCTGGGGCATGGACAGCTGGCCCGCAGGCTGGCAAAGACAAAAATGCCGGTCCCATGGCCATCCTGCCATTGAAAGCGGACGGCATAGTTTCCCACCAGCTCTGCCCCCACGATCTCTGTGCTGGGCGGCGGCCCCGGCACCAGCTTCAAGGGATCCAACTCGGCGCTCCGGCGCTCTTCCCGGCATGTCGCGCAGGGACAATTGGCGCGCAGCCAGCGGGTGGTATAGGTGCTGATGTGGCCGTCCCCCCACCGGATGGTCACGGTTCCAGCCTTGCGGTCGACGGTGATGTCCTGGGGGCGATGCTGCAGCACATGGGTCATGCCAGGCTCCAGGGTCATGCCTCTTTACCGTTCCGCTGGCTTGCGGATGTCTCCAACACGCCCCGGAAGACTTCGATGGGCAACGGGAAGATGATGGTGCTGTTGTTCTCAGCGCTGATTTCCGTCAAAGTCTGGAGGTAGCGCAACTGAAGGGCGCCTGGCTGGGTGGACATCACCCGGGCCGCTTCGGCCAGCTCGCGGGAGGCCTGCAGCTCACCCTCGGCGTGGATGATCTTGGCCCGCTTCTCCCGCTCGGCTTCGGCCTGGCGGGCCATGGCCCGCTGCATGGACTGGGGCAGCTCCACGTCCTTGACTTCAACGATGCTCACCTTGATGCCCCACGGCTCCGTCTGCTCGTCGATGATCTGCTGGAGCTGCCGGTTGATCTTGTCCCGGTGGGAGAGCAGCTCGTCCAGTTCGCTTTGCCCCAGGACGGAGCGCAGGGTCGTCTGGGCGATCTGCTGGGTCGCCATCAGATAGTTGGCCACCTGGACCACCGCGGCCACCGCATCCATCACCCGGAAGTAGCAGACCGCGTTGACTTTGACGGTCACATTGTCCTTGGTGATCATCTCCTGAGTCGGGATGTCCAGGGTCACCACCCGCAAATCCACCTTCACCATCTGGTCCACGATGGGGATGATGAAGAAGAGGCCAGGCCCCTTGGCGCCCACCACCCGTCCCAGGCGGAAGATCACGCCCCGCTCGTATTCGGTCACGATTTTAATGGCCGAACGCAGAATCGAGAAAAGGATGAAGAGGACGATGACGATGGTAAAAATACTTTGTGGATCCATGGAACCTCCCTGAAGGCGATGAACTGGGAGCAGAAATGGCCGGCGACCTCCCGGCCCGCTCTTCGCACGGTTCATCCATTATACTTCGGGCCTGCCCTGGGGGCAACCGCCTTCCGCCGGTGGCGCGCGGCCAAGCCGGCGGGCGGAGATGCCCGTCGCTTGACGCTTCCCGGACGCTTGGCTATCATACACCGGTCGACGCCCGACCTGTTGGCGTCCCTGTCCGATCTCCAACCGCTCAACCAACACCGAACCGGTGCCAAACCCATGAAGCGAACCACGTTCCGCCCCCTTTTGCTGCCGCTCTTGTCCCTTCTGTTACTGCATCTCCTGGTGGCCTGCGGCAGCCCTTTCGTCGGTGATGAAACCCAGGCGGAGGCCCCTTCCCCCACCGAGGCCCCGCCCTCGGAGATGGCCACGAAGACAGCCACACCCGCGCAGGCCGTCCCCACTTCGCCCCCGGCCACACCGGTTCAGGAGCGGACTCCGGCCTCCACAGCCCTGGCCAGCCCGACGGCCCAGGCAACCATCAGCCTGTTGCCCACGCCCACCCCCACACCGCGGCCCACGGCCACACCCACCGCATCCCCCACGCCGGAGGTTTCCCCCTCCCCAACGCCGTACCAGGAGCCCACGGGCCAGGTAAATGCGGACGTGGTCAACCTGCGCAGCGGTCCGGGCACCCAATACAACATCATCGGCCGGGTGCGCCGGGGAGATACCGTCACCATCGTGGGGCGAAACGAGACAGGGAGCTGGCTGCGGGTCTGCTGCCCGGCGGGCGAAGCCATCCAGAGCTGGATCAGCGGCGATCTGGTGGATCTCTCCCTGCCAGACGGGATGGCCCTGAGCCAGGTACCCGTGCCCCCCATCCCCCCTACACCGGTCCCGGCCCCCCGCCCGGCCAGCGTGCCCGCGTCCCCGCCGTCGGGGGCGGCAGGCGACCTGCCACCCGCGGGCAACTTTGGGCCACCGGGTGCCGTCAACCCGCTGACAGGCCTGCCCCTGCCGCCGGGCCGGGCCAGCCAGCGCCCCCTCATCGTCTGCATCAACAACGACTACGCGGCCCGGCCCCAGTACGGCATCGCCCAGGCGGATGTCATGTATGAATATGTGATGGAAGGATACGGGATCACCCGCTTCAGCGGCGTTTTCTATGGCGAGGAGGTGGCCCAGATTGGCCCCGTACGCAGTGCCCGGCTCATCAACGTGGAGCTGGGCGGCCTCTACCGGGCGGGGCTGGCCTGCTCCGGCGCCAGCGATCCCGTCCGCTACATCCTGAAGCACCAGGTGCCCTTTCCCTACCTGGACATCGACCTGGATGACCCGTCCAACACCCGCTACTCGGTGAGCATCGGCAACGACTACCGCACCCGCCTGCGCACCAGCACCGACCGCCTTCGTCGCTGGCTGAGCGACTGGGGCGTCGAACAGCCGGCCAGCATCCGGGGCTTCACCTTCGGCGACCTGCCCGGCGGCGGCGTGCCGGCCACCCAAATCGAAATCCCCTATCCCCGGGGGACCGGCAGCCAGGTGGCCTACCAGTACGACCCCGGCAGCGGCCGCTACCGGCGTAGCCTGGGCGGCGTGGCCCACCTGGACGGAAACACGGGCGCCCAGGTGGCGGTGGAAAACGTCATCATCCAGTACGCGCCCCACGAGACGACCGACATCGTGGAAGACAGCCTGGGCAGCCGGAGCATCCGCATCCGCCTCTTCGGCAGCGGGCCGGCGCTGGTCTTCCGGGATGGCCAGGCGTTTGCAGGTACCTGGCGCAGCGAGAGCCAGGGCGACACACCCCGCTTCTACGACCAGAACGGCGCCGAAATCCGCCTCAAACCCGGCAGGACGTGGATCAGCGTGGTGCCCACCAACTACACCATCAGCTACCAGTAGATCCGCCGCCGTCACAGCTCGGTGGCATACAGGGCATAGCGCTGCCGGGGGGATGCGCCCCGTTTCTGCAGAAACCCAGCCCCGGGCGAGGACTCGGGCAGGGGGCCCACGGTGAGGGTGCGCCAGCCCTGTTCCCAGGCCGTGGCCAGCGCCTGCTGCCATAGCTGGGTCCCGATCCCCTGCCCGCGCCACGCCGGCAGCACCCCACCCCACAAGAGCCGGCCGGCAGAAACCGGTCGCCGGCTACGCCAGCGGAGCCACCATCGCCACGGCAGCGGGCGCCCGCCCCGTGCGCGCCGAAGCTGGGCAGCCAGATCCGGTTGGAGCCACACGAACCCCACAGGCTGCTCACCCACCACCGCCAGCCAGCCCCAAACTGGCCAGATCCCCACCCATTGGCTCAAGAAGGCCACCTCCGGAGCATCCGGCGCGGGAAAATCCCCCCAATCGGCGGTGGCAGCCGCCCAGAGGGACAGGGGAACTGTAGCCAGCTCCGCCGCGGTGCAGGGCACGAGCCGGGCCGGGCCCTCCGGTCTCTCCGCCGGGCCGGAAACCGCCACTTCAAACAGGCGCGCCGTGGAGACCGGCTCCATCAGGCCTTCCACCAGTTCCGGCAAGTAGGGCGGGTTGTAGGGGGTATGCAGGGGCGGGAGGAGGTGGAAATGGTCCTGCAGGAGGCCCTGATGGAGATGGGGCGAGAGGGCCATGGGCCCCAGGATGCGTCTGCATCCCCGGGCCCAAAGGGGTTCCATGGCTGCAGCCAGCAGGCGCTCCAGGCTCTCCTCATCGTTGACGCAGCGGAGCAGCGCCAGGTGGGCCGTGCGGTCCTGGCGGCGGGGGTCGACCAGGAAAACCGCCGCCGCTACCCCCTCCTCCATGGCCAGACCGGAGGTGGTCCAGCCTCCCTGGTCCGATCGGCGGCGGCCGGGTAGCGCCTCCAGGTGAATCAACAGGGGCGCCTGGCGGTCCAGGTGGGGAGTTCGGCCCGGCTGCAGGGCGTGCCGGAGCTGGGGGTAGAAGGGGGGCACCCAACGGGGATCCCGCGCGTAAATGTGCCACCACCGTCGCAGGAAGGTGCCCCGGGCCCAGCGGTCTTCCGCCATTTGGGACGTGTAGTTGAAATATCCATGCAGCACGGTGCGCCACTCCGCCTGGGTTGGGAGGGTCCTACCTGGGCCAGCTGCCCGGGCAGAGGCTCCTCACTCGCCGTCCATGGCCGATCATAGCATCGATCTGGCCCAGGCTGAAACCGACTTCCACGATCGGCTGTAGCCCGTCCTTGACAATCCCGGACGGGTCACGCTACAATGGGTATACCCCCCCCAGGGGGGATGGGGTATCGGGATGGGGAACCCGGCCCAGCATTTACGCCAGGCTGTACCAGATGAAGGGCAGGAGCGTGAACACCCAATGGACGACGTGACTCGCAGGAACATCACCCAGCGGCTGGCCAGCGCGGCCGGCCATCTCAAAGGCATCGAGCGGATGGTCCAGGAGGACGCCTACTGCATCGACATCATCCGCCAGATCCAGGCCGTGCAGGCCGCGTTACAGAAGGTGAACATCATGCTGCTGGACAATCACCTGCACACATGCGTCACCTCCGCCATCCGGGGCGACGATCCCGATGAACGGGAGGCCATGTTGCAGGAGCTGACCAGCGTCTTCACCATGTCCAACAGTCTTTGATCCGCTTTATCCGTTCAACCCCGTGCCCTGAGGGCACGCCAACCAACCGGAGGTACTTGTCATGACCACCAAAACCGTTACCGTTCCCAACATTTCCTGCGATCACTGCACCCACACCATCCAGATGGAGCTGAGCGAACTGGCCGGCGTCAAACAGGTTCAGGCCGACGCGGCCACCAAGCAGGTCACCGTGGAATGGGAAGCGCCGGCCACCTGGGAGCAGATCCAGGCGCTGCTGGAAGAGATCAACTACCCACCCCAGCAGTAACGCCCTACCGTTGCAGACCGGGGGGCGGCGCGGCGCCCTCGGGCAAGCTGGCGGCCGCCCCCCATGGATGGCACATAGATGCCAAGAAGCAGGGAATTCGGTATGACAACCCAGAGCCAAACCCAGCCGTCACCACCCTCGGACCGGCCCGCCGCCCAGGTCACCCTGCCGGTGGTAGGCATGACCTGTGCCAACTGTGTGGCCACCGTAGAGCGCAACGCCAAAAAAGTGCCCGGCGTGGCCGATGCCACGGTCAACTTCGCCAGCGAAAAGGTCACCCTGGTCCTGGATCCGACCCTGGCCGACCCCAAGGCGGCTACCGCCCAGGTCATCGAACGGGTGAAGAAGGCTGGCTACGACGTCCCCACCGCCACGGTGGAGCTGCCCCTATTGGGCATGACCTGCGCCAACTGTGCCAACACCATCCAGCGCCGGCTGAACAAGGTGGAAGGCGTGCTGGAGGCCACGGTGAACTTCGCCAACGAGAAGGCGGTGGTCACCTACATCCCCGGCCTGGTCACCCGCAGCGACCTGGTGGAAGCGGTGCGCAAGGCAGGCTACGACGTGGTGGAGTCGGGTGATGAGGAAGAAATGGCCGACGCGGAAGCAGCCGCCCGGGCCGCGGAGATCCGGCACCAGTGGACTCGACTCATCGTGGGTGCCATCTTCACCGTGCCCCTCTTCCTGTTGAGCATGGGTCGGGACTTCGGCCTGCTGGGCTCCTGGGCCCACGCCCCCTGGGTGAACTGGCTCTTCTTTGTCCTGGCCACGCCCGTCCAGTTCTACGTGGGCTGGGATTACTACGTGGGCGGCTACAAGAGCCTGCGCAACGGCAGTGCCAACATGGACGTGTTGGTGGCCATGGGTTCCTCAGTGGCCTACCTCTACAGCACCGCGGTCCTGCTGGCCACCACCCTGGGCTTCCACGGCCTGGGCGACCACGTCTATTTCGAGACGTCCGCGGCCATCATCACCCTGATCGTCCTGGGCAAGTTGCTGGAGGTGCGGGCCAAGGGGCAGACCAGCGAGGCCATCAAGAAGCTCATGGGCCTGCAGCCCAAGACGGCCCGGGTCATCCGCAACGGGGAGGAGCTGGATATCCCCATCAGCCAGGTGGTGAAGGGCGACATCATCCTCGTGCGACCGGGCGAGAAGATCCCGGTGGACGGGACGGTCATCGAAGGCCATTCGGCGGTGGATGAAAGCATGATCACCGGGGAAAGTCTTCCGGTGGAAAAGCGGGTGGGCGACCCGGTGATCGGGGCCACCCTCAACCGCCAGGGGCTGCTCAAGATCGAAGCCACCCGGGTGGGTAAGGAGACGGCCCTGGCCCAGATCATCCGCCTGGTGGAACAGGCCCAGGGGAGCCGGGCCCCCATCCAGCGCATCGTGGACCGGGTGGCCGCCTATTTTGTGCCCGCGGTCATTGCCATCGCGCTGCTGACCTTTGTCGTCTGGCTGGCCCTGGGCGCCGGCTTTGTCCCTGCCCTGATCCGCCTGACCGCAGTGCTGGTCATTGCCTGCCCCTGCGCCATGGGGCTGGCCACGCCCACCTCCATCATGGTGGGCATCGGCAAGGGGGCCGAACATGGCATCCTCTTCAAGAACAGCGCGGCCCTGGAACGGCTCCACCAGGTAACGACCGTGGTGCTGGACAAGACCGGCACCATCACCAGGGGCGAGCCCGCGGTGACCGACATCCTGGTGGCCGAGGGGGCAGCCCCTTCCATTGGCAGCAATGGCCTGCCCGGCGGTGACCCGGAAACGGTCGCCCTCTTCCTGGCCGCGTCCGCCGAGCGGGGCTCGGAACACCCCTTGGGCGAGGCCATCGTCCAGGCCGCCCGGGAGCGGGGCCTGCAGCTGACCCAGCCGGAGGCGTTCAACGCGGTGGCCGGCCATGGCATCGTGGCCCAGGTCGCCGGCCATCGGGTCCTGTTGGGAAACCGCCGCCTGATGGAAGACTCCCAGATCCCGCTGGACGGGCTGGCCGAACAGGCGGCAGCCCTCCAGGACCAGGCCAAGACGGTCATGTGGCTGGCGGTGGATGGGCAGCCCTGGGCCCTCATCGGCGTGGCCGACACCATCAAGGAGGGCTCCCGGGAGGCCGTGGCGGAGATGCACGAGCTGGGGCTGACCGTGATCATGATCACCGGGGACAACCAGGCCACTGCCCAGGCCATCGCCCGGGAAGCGGGCATCGACCGGGTCTTTGCCGAGGTGTTGCCCGGGGAGAAGGCCGGCCATGTGGCCCGGCTGCAGGAAGAGGGCCACGTGGTGGCCATGGTGGGCGACGGCATCAACGACGCGCCGGCCCTGGCCCAGGCGGACGTGGGCATCGCCATCGGCACCGGCACCGACGTGGCCATGGAGACGGCGGACGTCACCCTCATGCGGGGCGACCTGCGGGGCGTTCCCCAGGCCATTCGCCTCTCTCGGGCCACCATGCGCAACATTCGGGAGAACCTGGTGTGGGCCTTCGGCTACAACGTGGCCCTGATCCCCATTGCGGCCGGCGTCCTGGCGCCCTTCTCCTGGGCACCGGACTTCCTGCGTCAGCTCCACCCCATTCTGGCGGCCGGCGCCATGGCCTTCTCCAGCATCAGCGTGGTGGGCAACGCCCTGCGCCTGCGCCGCTTCAAGCTGACCTGAACGCCTTGCCCCAGCATGGTACCGCCACGGGAACGGTCGTTTCCGTGGCGGTTTTCTTTTGGGCCAACCCTGGAGGCCTTTTGAGCCACGTTGCACATTTTGGCCACAGGTGTATAATCAATATACCGTAGCCAGTGTACGACAACGGGGAAGCCCTGGGGCGAACTGGTGCACGGGAGGGTACAGGCCCACCGACGGCCCACGTATGACCGGCAAGAACACACGTTCGATGCAACCTCAAAGGGTATATTGTCGTACATACAAGAGGACACTTCTATCTTACAGTAAAGTTCAAATATCCATCCACCATCGCACCAACAGATAGGAGTCGGTTGGCCTAGCTCGGAAACAGCGCAAACAACTGAACATCGCTGCCGCCATCGATACACTGTGTGCAGGAGGGGCTAACCAAGGCATTGGTTGGCCCTGTTTTGTCTATAGCCAAGAGGTGAACTATGGCGAATGCGAATGGGTATGGGCATGAGTGGATCGCCATGATCCGCGACATGCAGGATCTGCGAGCCTTCCGGGAACAGCACTGGGAAGGGTCCTTCGCCGATTACCTGGACATTGTGCGGCGGAACCCCCGGGTCGCGCGGACCGCGTACCAGCGGGTCTACGACATGATCATGTCCTACGGCTACGAGACCTACACCGAGAACCGGGAGGAGCTGATCCGATACCACTTCTTCTCGGATCCCATGGGCAATGGGGAAGATGCCGTCTTCGGGCTGGACCGCCCGCTGATGGAGCTGGTCCAGATCCTGAAGTCTGCGGCCAAGGGCTACGGCACCGAACGCCGGGTCCTGCTCCTCCACGGCCCGGTGGGCAGCGCCAAGAGCACCATCGTTCGCCTGCTCAAGAAAGGCCTGGAGGCCTATTCGGCCACGGACGAAGGCGCCCTCTACACCCTGGTCTGGGAGACGGACGAAGGCCGGATGGAATGCCCCATGCATGAAGAGCCCCTGCGGGTCATTCCCCCTGCCTTCCGCCGCAAGATCCTGGACGAGCTCAACGCCCACAACGATTCCGAGTACCGCGTGTCCATCGAAGGCGACCTCTGTCCTGCCTGCCGCTACGTCTTCCGCACCCTGATGGAAACCTACGACGGCGATTGGACCCGGGTGATCGAGCACGTCCGGGTGCGCCGGCTGATCCTCTCCGAACAGGATCGGATCGGCATCGGCACCTTCCAGCCCAAGGACGAGAAGAACCAGGATTCCACCGAGCTGACGGGGGACATCAACTACCGCAAGATCGCGGAATACGGCTCCGATTCGGATCCCCGGGCCTTCAACTTTGACGGCGAGCTGAACATCGCCAACCGGGGCATTGTGGAGTTCATCGAGCTGCTCAAGCTGGATGTGGCCTTCCTCTACGACCTCCTCACCGCTTCCCAGGAACACAAGATCAAACCCAAGAAGTTCGCCCAGACCGACATCGACGAGGTGATCATCGGCCACACCAACGAGCCCGAATACCGGAAGCTCCTGGCCAACGAGTACATGGAAGCCCTCCGGGACCGCACGGTCAAGATCGACATCCCCTACGTGACCCGCTTCCGGGACGAGGTGAAGATCTACGAACGGGATTTCAACGACCGCACGGTGCTGGGTAAACACATCGCCCCCCACACCCTGGAAGTGGCGGCCATGTGGGCCGTCCTCACCCGGCTGGAGGAGCCCAAACATGCCAACCTCACCCTCATGCAGAAGCTCAAGCTCTACGACGGCCGCATGCTGCCCGGCTTCACCGAAGATACGGTCCGGGAGCTGAAGGCTCAGGCCGGCCAGGAGGGCATGCAGGGCATCTCCCCCCGCTATGTCCAGGACAAGCTCTCCAACGCCCTGGTGGCCCACGGCGCAGTGGGCTGCCTGAACCCCTTTGTGGTCATGCGGGAGCTGGAAGAAGGCCTGAAACATCACTCCCTCATCACCAACGAGCGGGACCGGGAGCGCTACGCCATGCTGCTCAACGACGTGCGGAAGGAGTACGACGAGATCGTGAAGAACGAAGTGCAGCGGGCCATCACCGCCGACGAGTCGGCCATCCAGCGGTTGGCTGCCAACTACATCGACAACGTGAAGGCCTACACCCAGCGGGAGAAGCTGCGCAACCCCTTCACCGGACGGGACGAGGAGCCGGACGAGCGGCTGATGCGCTCCATCGAGGAGAAGATCGAGATCCCCGAAAGCCGCAAGGATGATTTCCGCCGGGAGATCATGAACTACATCGGCGCCCTGGCCATCGAAGGCCGGCGCTTCCAGTGGGATTCCAACGAACGGCTGCGCAAGGCCCTGGAGCTGAAGCTCTTCGAAGACCAGAAGGACTCCATCAAACTGACCAGCCTGGTGAGCAGCGTCATCGACGCCGAAACCCAGGAAAAGATCGACGTGGTCAAGGCCCGGCTGATCAAGAACTTCGGCTACTGTGAAATCTGCGCCACCGATGTGCTGAACTATGTGGCCAGCATCTTCGCCCGTGGCGATGTGATGGCTACCCGGTAAGCGCCCCCGGCAGACGGCATTCGGGTTCGGCTTGTACCAGGCGTGTCGACCGGGACAGCCAGGCCATCCCTGGCCCGGTTGTTCCGGTCCGAAGGGAGGCGAGGCAACACCGAGGTGATGCCTCATCCTCCCGCCGGAAGAGAGAAGAACGCCACCCATGACCTATATCGAACAGGACATGCAACGTTTCCGCGCCATTGTGCGCGGCAAGATTAAGGAGAACCTGCGTAAGTACGTCAGCAACCACGAACTCATCGGCCGCCAGGGCAGAGACCTGGTGAGCATCCCGGTCCCTCAGCTGGATCTGCCCCGCTTCACCTTCGGCAAGGTGGGCAGCGGCGGCGTGGGCCAGGGCTCGGGAGAGCCCGGCGACCCGCTGGGGCCGCCCCAGCCGGGGGACGGGGCCGGCGAGGCCGGCGATCAGCCCGGCCAGCACATCCTGGAGGTGGAGCTCTCCCTGGACGAATTGGTGCAGATCCTGGCCGAAGAGCTGGAGCTGCCCCGCATCCAGCCCAAGGGCAACCAGAATGTGGAGAGCGAAATCGCCCGCTACACGGACATTCGGCGGGTAGGGCCGGAATCCTTGCGCCACTTCAAGCGCACCTATCGGGAAGCCCTCAAGCGCCAGCTCGCCTCGGGCACCTACGACCCCAAAAACCCCGTGATCATCCCCATCCGGGACGACCGGCGCTACCGCTCCTTTGTGCGCAAGCCCACGCCCGAAGCCAACGCGGTCATCGTCTACATGATGGACGTCTCCGGCTCCATGGGCGAACGGGAAAAGCGGCTGGTGCGCACCACCGCCTTCTGGATCGACGCCTGGCTCAAGACCAACTATCATCGGGTGACGCGCCGCTACATCGTCCACGATGCCACCGCCGCGGAGGTGGATGAAGAGACCTTCTACCGCCTGCGCCAGAGCGGAGGCACCAAGATCTCGTCCGCCCTGGAGCTCTGCCATCGCCTCCTGCTTGCCCACTACCCGGTGGCAGACTGGAACATCTACCTCTTCCAGTTCTCCGACGGCGAAAATTTCGAACAGGACAACCGGGTGGCCCTGGAGCTGCTCCGGGAGCAGCTCCTGCCCATGGCCAACCTGTACTGCTACGGCCAGGTCAACGACCTGCACTACCGGGACACCTTCATCGACGCCCTCAACCGCCTGGATGCGCCGGACAACCTGGTGAGCACCCGGATTCCCGACGAAGAGGCCATCTACCAGGCCCTCAAGGTCTTCCTGGGGAAAGGGAGGTAACACCCATGATCAACGTCGCCCTGCCAGAGGAACTGCAGCGCATCAACCAGGAGGTGGAAGGCTATGCCCGGGCCGTGGGGCTGGACTTCCCCGAGGTCCGCTTCATCATGCTGGACTTCCAGCAGATGAACCAGGTGGCGGCCTACAGCGGCTTCCCCACCCGCTATCCCCACTGGCGCTTTGGCATGGAATACGAGCGGCTGCGCAAGAGTTATGCCT
The DNA here is from genome assembly GCF_006569185.2 of Litorilinea aerophila. Classification (NCBI taxonomy): domain Bacteria; kingdom Bacillati; phylum Chloroflexota; class Caldilineae; order Caldilineales; family Caldilineaceae; genus Litorilinea; species Litorilinea aerophila. Next base: position 66,117 of record NZ_VIGC02000016.1, read on the forward strand.
GGGGCCTCCACCGCATCTACGAGATGGTGATCAACACCGACCCCTGCTACGCCTACCTGCTGGCCAGCAACCTGCCCACCGACCAGAAGCTGGTGATGGCCCACGTCTACGCCCATGCCGACTTCTTCAAGAACAACCTTTGGTTCGCCCACACCAACCGGCGCATGCTGGACGAGATGGCCAATCACGCCACCCGCATCCGCCGTTACATCGACAAGTATGGGCTGGATGAAGTCGAGACCTTCATCGACCGCTGTCTGAGCCTGGAGAACCTGATCGACCTCCACAGCCCGGGCATCCGCCGCCGTCCTGGCCGCCTCCCCGAGACGGAGGACGAGGAGCCCTTCGTGGCCCGCCTGCCCAGCAAGGGCTACATGGATCGCTACATCAATCCGCCGGAGTTCCTGGCGGCCCTGCGCCAACAGCACGAGGAGAAAAAGCGCAAGGCCCAGGGCCAGAGCCCCGCCTACCCTCAGCGGGACGTGCTCCTCTTCCTGCTGGAAAACGCGCCCCTGGCCGCCTGGCAACAGGACGTGCTGGCCATCATCCGGGAAGAGGCCTACTACTTCGCACCCCAACGCCAGACCAAGATCCTGAACGAAGGGTGGGCCACCTACTGGCACTCCCACATCATGACCCGCTACGCGCTCAAGGACAGCGAGCTCATCGACTACGCCGACCACCACGCGGGTACCCTGGCGTCGTCGCCGGGCCGGCTCAACCCCTACAAGCTGGGCGTGGAACTGCTGCGAGACATTGAGGATCGCTGGAATCGGGGCGCCTTCGGCCCGGAATACGAAGAGTGCGACGACCAGCAGGCCCGGGCCAACTGGGATCGACAACTGGGGCTGGGGCGCCAGAAGCTGTTCGAAGTGCGCCGCATCTACAACGACGTGGGTTTCATCGACACCTTCCTCACGCCCGAATTTGCCCGGCGGCACAAGCTCTTCACCTATCGCTACAACCCCCGCACCCGCCAGTACGAGATCGAGAGCCGCTCCTTCGAGGACATCAAACGGCAGCTCCTCTTCAACCTGACCAACTTTGGCGAACCCATCATCGACGTGGTGGACGCCAATTACCAGAACCGGGGCGAACTCTACCTGCTCCACCACTGGGAAGGGGTCGACCTGCGCATGGACTACGCGCAGGCCACCCTGGAAAACCTCCAGGCCATCTGGGGGCGGCCCGTCCACATCGAGACCATGAAGGAAGACAAAGGCCCCATCATCCTCAGCTTCGACGGTGAACGGCACAGCAGCCAGGTGTTGGGGAAGCAGCGCCGGGCCGCGTGAGTGGACGCGCTCAGGGCAGCCGCAGCCGATACGCCACCTCACAGCCCACCGCGCTGTCCGCTGCCGGCCGGATGCGCACAAAATAGGTGCCGTCGTGGGGGGCCTGCCAGCTCACCCGGACCGGCTCTCCCGGAGCACCGGCCTCGGCGTCCGCCAGCTGCGTCAGCCCATCCACGTGGAAGACTGTCAGGGCCGGGCGCAGGGCCGGATGCTGGGGCTCTACCACCACGGTCGCCCGTGCCCCCGCGGCCATCTCCAGCCGGATCCAATCCTCATCGTCGGCCACGTCCAGCAGGCGAAGCTGCCCGGCACCGCCCGGCGAGATCTCCGTGGCCCCATGAAACCGGTCGTCCGGCTCCAGCGGGTCGCCTGGACAGCGCAGGGGCGCCAGCAGGGCGAAGGTCCCCAGATGGCTCGCCTGGGCCGTCACCGTCCGGTTGGCCAGATCCACCTGGCTGGGCAGGCGCTGCCAGCCGCCTGCCCCCTCTGTCCACTGGTAGAGGGCTAGTTGTCCAGGCTCCAGATGCCGCAGATCCAGGCCGGCCAGGTTGACGGCCACTGTCACAGGTGCCCGCAGCAGGGCGGAGGTCGCCTGGACGCTCTCCGCCTGGTGGAGGGATTCCAGCACGGCCAGCCGAAAGGAGCGCCCCGTGGCCCGCAGGGGCAAGGGTGGCGCGGGAGTCGCCGGGCCGTACGCCAGCTCCAGCTTCACCTGGCCGTCCAGGGCATCCGGCGGGACGGTCACTTCGATGGTGCCGGTGGCGTCGGTGACGGTGGCCCCCCGGCTGCCCAGCAGGGCAAAGGTGCGCACCGGATCGTAGCGCCACAGCCAGTAGCTGGCCGGCGCTCCCCGCTCCATGGCCCAGGGGTCAGCCGCCGCGCCGGCCCAGCCGAAGGGATCCACCGGCCGGTCCACCGCCGGACCATCCCACCGCCCATTGCCGTCGTCCCGATAGACGCCGAAGTGCAGGTGAACGCCGTAGCTGTTGCCCGTGTTGCCCATGAGCCCCAGGGAACGCTCCGGCGTCACCCACATGCCCACGGCCACATCCACCCGAGCCAGGTGGGCATAGCGGGTGAAGTAGCCGTTGCCATGGTCCAGCCAGACCTCGTTGCCGTAGCCGCCGTTACACCACCGCCCGGCGCCGGTGCAGGCCGTCTGAATTGCCAGGACCTGCCCCGGTGCGGCCGGGTAGATGGGCAGGGGCACGTAACGGCCTGGCTGCCCGGCGGGAGGACGATACGGGAAATCCACGCCGTCGTGGCCGTCGTAGCAGCGCCCTTCAAAGCAGCCCAGAGCCGGGTTGTAGGCCTGGCTGCTCCGGCGCAGCCCATCCCACAGGAGCAGTTCGCCGTTTTTGCTGTAGTCCGGGTAGGCGTGGTCGAACCAGGCGTCCACGTAGCCACCCGCGTCGGTGTCCTGGAGCGCCTGCAAGAAGCCGATCACCGTGCCATCGTAGGCCAGGGGCAGGTCCAAAAACGGGATGGGCGGCCCTCCCTGGGCGACGCCGACAAAGTCGCCCAGGGTCGTGTCCACCAGCACGCTCACCGTCTGCCGAGGCGGCTGAAAGCCGTAGCCGGGCTTCTCCACCTGGGCTGTGTAGGTGCCGGCCATGGTGTGGGGAAAGGCGAAGGCGCCGTCGTCGCCGGTCATCGCCTCATGGGGCCCCAGGCGCACCGTGGCCCCGGCGATGGGCTGTTGGGCCGTGTCCACCACCCGCCCACGCACCACGAAGGTCGGCAGATCCTGGCGCTGGTGGAAGAAGAGGCCGGCGCCTCCGCGGCCGTAGCCCGGGACCAGGTTGGTGGCCGTTGAGACAAAGGCCACCAGGCGCCCACCAGCCCCGATGGCAGGCAAGCCCAGGGATGGGCCGTCGGCCTCCACCCCCAGGCTGGGTCCGGTGACCCCCACGGAAGCCCGGGCCGTATGGCGGGTCAACAGGTCGTGGATGAAGACATCGGCCACCCCGTTGCTGTCCCCATTGACCAGATTGCTGGCCTGGGAGAGGAAGGCCACGTACCGGCCGTCCGGCGAGATGGCCGGCGCGGTGGAATCCCGGTTGCCCTGGATGCCCGCCGAAGAGCGGGAAATCAGCTGCATCTCCCCGCTTTCCCGGTCGAAGACAAAGATATCCGCGCTTTGGTTCAGATCCTGATCCACCAGGTTGGAGGCGGCCGACTGGAAGACCAGGAAACGGCCATCGAAGGAGAGGCCCGGGCGAACGGAATCGCCGTTGCCGGGCAGGCCTGCCGGCGTGGCAGAGATCAGGACGGTGGTGCCGTTGAGCCGGTCGTGGAGATAGATCTGACTGTGGCCGCCCGGCGGCGCCTCTCCAGCAGCAGCTCCGCCCAGGGAAACCAGGTTGGTGGCCCGGGACTGGAAGGCCACGTAGCGGCCATCGCCCGAAAGGGCCGGCGCCCCGGAATCATCATTGGCCTCGCGGCCATCGTCGGCCACGGACACCCGGGTGGTCTCGCCCGTCCGGCGGTCGTGGACGAACACGTCGACCCGGCCGTTGCCGTCGCCGTCCACCAGGTTGCTGGCTCGGGACTGAAAGGCCACGTAGCGACCATCGCCCGAAAGGGCCGGCGGCGTCTGGCCGCTGCTATCGCCGGACCGGTCATTGGGCTGAACGCCCCGGGCTGCCAACACCCGGGTCAAGGTCCCCTGGCGACGGTCATAGACGAACAGATCCTGGACCGCGTTGGTGTCTCCGGCCACCAGGTTGCTGGCCCAGGAGTAGAAGGCCACCACCTGGCCATCCGCAGAGAGGGCCGGCCCGCCGGACCAGCCGTTGCCGGGGCTGCCGTCCGGGGCCGCGGAGAGGAGCCGGGTGCGGCCTGAAGCGCGCTCGTGGAGGTAGACGTGGTCGTAGCCGTTGTCGCCCTGGCCGATTCCGGGATCGCCCCGGGCCGCGAAGGCGACCGTCTGGCCGTCGCCCGACAGCGCCACGGAGAGGATGGTGGCGTCGCCTGTCGCCAGATGGGTGGTGGTCACCAATTCCCGGCTCACCACCGTGGCCACGGGTCGGGCCTTCCAGCCGGCCTCCACGGGAAGGGGGGCGGCCGGCGGCAGGCTGTCCGATGCCGGGGAAGCGGTGGGGGTGAGAAGGGGCTGTGGGGTGGCCGTCGGCGACGTCGGCCGGGCAACAGGCCATCCGCCGGGCGGCCAATGGCCGGGCCCAAACAGGGACAGGAGGCCGATCAGGAGCAGGGCCAGGACGGCTGCCAGCCACCGGTTGCCACGCCTCCGTTCCATCTCCTGCCTGCCCTTTCCCCATCCCGGCCGAGGGTTCGGCCCTGCCGCCCTACCGGGCCTCCCGGGTCCACAGGGCCCCATCGGTGGCGGCGGCCTGGGCAACGGCCACCACCGCCTGGCTACCTTCCAGCCGCAACAGGAGGGGCAGGGCTCCTTCCACGCCGTGGACCGCCTGCCAGATGCCCTTTTGGGCGTCCGCCAGCCAGAGCTCCTGGAGAAACTCGGCCAGCCGGGGGCGGATACCATCCCCGACCATGGCCTCGGGGGCCTGCTCCGCCGTTGGGCCTTCCCCGGCCTGGGCAGACGGCGCTGCCGGGAGCAGGTCGGCCAACAGCCGGGCCACCTTGGCCACCTGGACCGCGTGCTTGTCGCCGCTGCTGGCGATCACCGCCTGCTGGACCGCCGGCAAGAGGGCCAGCGCCTGTTCCGCCATGCCCAGCTGGAGGAGGGGCCGCAGCAGGCCATCCACGTAGAAGCTGATGAGGGCTTCACCATCCAACAGCCGGGGGGCCCAACGGCGGAGCTGCTGGAACAGGTCCCGGGCCTCCCGGGTCCAGGTGCCCTGGTGTTGCAGGAGGGCCAGCAGGCGGAGGCGGTTGTCTCGCAGGTCGTCATCGGTGAAGCCGTTGCGCAAGAGGCGTCGCAGGCGTTGGACCATGCCCGGCTGGGGTTGGCGCTCCTGCAGGAGGCGCAGGGCCATCTCGGGCATGCCATGCTGGAGGTAGGCCTCGGCCAGGCCCCAGATGGTGGCCCGCTCCGCGTTGCGCCCCTCGAACGAGCGCAGCCAGCTCAGGGCCTGCTCCACCTGTTCGGCGGCCAGCCCATACTCACCCACCTGGAGCAGCCCCCGAACCAACTCGATGATCCCTTCGCTGCGGGTGAGGTCATTCTCGGCGATGTGGCCCACGATGTCGGCGGCATACTTCAGGGCGCCCAGTTGAATGAGGCTGTGGACGGCGCCGGCGGCAGTCCAGCCGTCGCTGCGGATGGCCAGCATGGCCAGCCGGTCGGCCAGGGCGATGCGTCGTTCCCGGGGCAGGTGACGCAAGGGCATGGCCTTGATGGCTTCCTGCAGGGTGTAGACCTGGAAGTCCACATCGGGGTTGGCGGACGGACGCTTGACCTGGCGCAGAAAGTGGGGATCGGCGCTGCCGGCGTGGTAGCCGCTCTCCCGGCGGGCCTCCTGGACGTTGGCGATGGTGGTGAGTTGGGCCAGGACGTCGTCGATGAGGCCCATCTGGCCGAAGACGGCCGCCGCCAGCCGGCGGCCCTGCAGGGTGCCCAGGGTGGCATAGCGCAGGGTCTCCACACAGCGCTGGGCCAGCCGGACATCCCGGCGGGGGGCGTCGGGGGAGGCCAGCCGGGGCCCCACCCGCACCATGATCTGGTGGATGAACTGGATCCCGGCGTCTTCAAAGCGGCGGGGGGCGCTGGCAATGAGCTGGGTAGTCAGGGGATGTAAGCCCAGGTGGGCCACCGCCACGGCCAGGTAGCCCAGGGCGTCTGGATTGCCAAAGACCCGCTGCCAGGCCTGGCTCAACTGATCCAGCCGTTCCAGGCAGGCGAAGCCCAGGGGCGCATCCCCGATGAGGGCGGCGCTGGCCGCGGCCAGGAGCAGCCGTTCCACCTGGCGGGCCGGGTCGGCCAATTGCTGGGGGCTGAAGAGGCGGGGGCAGAGCCGGGCCAGCTCCGCGGCCACCAGGGGCACCAGGTCCGGCCGGGATTCCGCCTGGAGGGCCACCCGGTAGAGGACCTGGAAGGGGGCCAGGGGGCTGCGCAGCTCGGCCATGGCGGCCACGGTCAGGGCTTCCTCCCCGGCGCCGGCATCGGCCAGGGCCTGCCAGCAGCGCTGGAGCAGCCACGTGTCCGGCTGCCAGACGTTGCGCTCTTCCACCAGCAGGGCTTCCTGGGCCGGGGCAACCTGGGCGGCCTGGGTCAGGGCATCGATCGCGGCCTGAGCCAGGGAAATCGACGCTGGGGATTCGGCAGCGGATACAGGCGTCTGTTTGGTCGTGCGTCGTGTGCGTATGGCCAATGGCTCTTCCTTGCGGATATACCCCCGACGGCGTGGTGCAGGGGCGTGGGATGGGACGGGCTGTCTCAGCCGCCCCACAGGATCAGCCACCCGGCGGCCAGGATCAGCGCGGCCATGGCCACCAGGATCAGGCCGGCCGTCCGCAGATGTTGGGACCGGCGCACCTGCTGGCCATGGGCCGTGTGGGCCAACTCGCCAGCCTCCAACGACTCGGGGCGTCGATGGGGAATCCCCTTCACCTGGGCCAGCCACCAGGCCCGGTGGCAGTAGGTCCAGGTGCCGATGTCACTGGCCCGCACCAAAGAACGATCCTTTGCCACGGATCACTCCTCTCACTCCTCACCATCCCAGGTTTCTGGGTCATTCCCGGGGATGTCTTCATCGGCCGCGTCTGGGGGCATCCCCAGCCGGGCTTCGAACTCCCGCAGGGCCTGGCGCATCTGCTCCTGGCGAATGCCCATGGTCAGATCGCCCCGGGTGCGCTCCAGCACATTGCGTAGCACATCGGTGTTCCGTCGCAGCCCGTTGGTGATGGCATCCGGGAAGTCTACGGTGATGAGGAGGCTGTAGACCTCGTCCATGAACTCCAGATACGGCTCCGCGGCCTCCACCTCTCCCTTGCGCATCAGGTCCAAGATAAAGCGCCGCATTTCTGTGGCGGCTTCACTCATGCCCCGCAGGTAGGTGGCGCCGGTCACACGCAACGACTGGGGAGTGGGGGCTGGCTCCCCGCGCAGCACGGCGAAGAGGAGGTGGGCCTCCACCAGCTCTTTCAGCGCGTCCTGGGTGTAGCCCGCGTGGTAGAGATCCGGGTGATCGGCCAGAGCCTCCACCATCTCCTGGGAAGCGGCCCGGGCCTGGGCCAACATCGCGTCCGCCTGTTCCCACTCGTGGCGATGGATGGCACGGATGCTTTCCGCACAGGCCCGAATCAAGGCACGGCTACGGTTCAGGGTGGCGTCCCGCAGCTCGTTGATCTCTCCCAGCTCCGTGCGAATGGATTCAACGATCTCTGGCAAGTTGGACTGTGACAACGGGCTTCTCCTCCGGTTACGACCGAGTATCGCTCCGAAGCTCCAGCCAGGCGATCTCCTCGGGTGTCAGCTTGAGCTGGCTGGCGGCCAGGTTGTCCCGAAATTCGGCGCCCGTCCGGCAGCCCACCAGGGCGAAGATGTTCAGAGGAACACTGAGCACGTAGGCGGTGGCGATTTGGGGGATGGTCATGCCCTTTTCCCGGGCCAGCTCTTCTACCCGATCCAGCCGCTGGAAATTTTCTTCGGTGCAGTAGCTTTCCACCACCAGTTTGTCTGCATACTCGGTGAAGGTGTCCAGGTTGTCCCGGCGGAAGCGCCCGCTGAAGAAGCCGCCGGCCAGGCTGGACCAGGTGAAGAGGGGCATCCCCTGCTCCTGATACCAGCGCCGCTCCTCCTCAGCCTGGGGCCCGCTGATGCTGATGCAGTTGGGCCACGGCGGTTTGCGCTGGACGGCCAGGCTGAAGTTGGGGCTGCTGGCCACGAAGCCTTCCAGGCCATAGGCCGCGGCGTAGGCGTTGGCCTCCTGGATGCGGGCCACGCTCCAGTTGGAGCCGCCGAAAGCCCGGATCAGGCCGGCTTTCTTGTGCTCGTTGAGCACCTCCACAATGGGACCCACGGGCACCGACGGGTCATCCCGGTGGAGCAGGTAGAGGTCGATGTAGTCGAACTTGAAACGGGCCAGGGAGTCGTGCAGGTCCGCGGTGATGTCGAAGGGGGTGACCCGCTGGCGATCCTGGTTGTGGTGGGCGCCCTTCCCGATGATGACCACCTCTTCCCGGACCCCTCGCTCGTTGACCCAGCGACCGACGGTGCGTTCGCAGTCGCCGGCGCCGTAGCCGTGGGCCGTGTCAAAGGTGCGGCACCCCATCTCGAACACTTCGTCCATCAACTTGAAACTGCCGTCCAGGTCCCGGGTGGTCATCATCACGGTCCCCTGGACCAGACGAGAAATGGGCTTTTCGATGCCCGGTACGTAGCCGTACTCCATACAGGGTTGCTCCTTGCTCAGTGGATTTGGCATGGCGGTTGACTGCCCTTCACCCCTTGATTATCCCTGAATCCAGTCCGCCTGCCAAACCCACACCACCTGAGTTGTCGACCACTCTTCCGCCAGCCCTGGTCCAGCCTGGCGCATGCCGGACCCAGGGGCCGGGGCAGCCGCCCGGGCCGACAAGAGCGCCTCCGGCAGCAGCCGGACATCCGCCTTCAGCCAGGTGGCCAGCTCCTGCTCCAGGGCCAGGAAGGTGAGCACGTCGGGCAGTCGGGAAAAGCGGGCCACCAGACGGGGCTGGCCCCCGGCCTGGGGATCCGACAGGACGCCCAGGGCCTCCACGCCGCAGTGCTGGAGGCGGACACCGTGGGGATCCAGCAGGCGTGCCACCCGCTCCAGGTCGGCCAGGGGAGTGGCGGCACCGACGCCCTGGGCTGGGGCCGCGGTTGGGGCAGCCGCGGGGGGTGGGTTTGGCGCCCCGCGGACGTAGAAGGTCCCCCGCCCCTGGCCAACCCTGTGCAGCAGGCCCTGCTGGGCCAGGGCAGCAAGGCGGCGGGTGGCCGTCGCCTTGCTGATGTGCACAGCTTTCATCAGCTGGCGGGCGGTAACGCGGCCATGTTCCTCCGCCAGGGCCAGGGCACAGCGCGCCACCTCATCCAGCTCCAGGGACTGCCAGTCCGACGGCCCGGCTGGAGCCGACTGTCTGGGGGGAGAGGGGCGCTCCTCAGCCTGGCCCTGCAGGATGGGCCATTGCTGTTGCAGGGCCAGGAAATCCTCGGCCTCGTCGTCAAAGCCGGCCCGCAGGCTCAACTGATAGCCGACACGCCAGTGATGCCGGGCTGGCTCCGGCTGCTCCATCTGGGCGTAGGCTTCCGCCAGATTGTAGTGGGCCCGCACTTCCACCAGGGGCAGGCCGATCTCCTGGCAGACGGCCAGACATTCCTGGTAGGTCTGGATGGCGGGGGCCAGACGTCCATCCAGATGGTAGGCCATGCCGATGTTGAGGAGGGTGCCGGCGGTCAGCCCCCGGTTTTCCAGCTTCTGGTAGGTCGCCATGGCCTCCTGGTACGCGGCGATGGCGTGGTCGAAGTCGCCCATGTCGTTGTAGATCAGGCCCAGGTTGTTGAAGGAGTTGGCCACCCGCAGCAGGTCGCCCATCTCCTCGCGGAGGGCCAGGGCCTGCTGGGCATGACGAATGGCGTGCTCGTACTGGTGTTGGTGGCGGTACAGGCTGGCCAGGGCATCGTAGACGTCGGCCTGGAGTTCCCGCCGGCCGGGCGGCATGTGGGAAAGGGCCAGCAGCAGGTCGGACTCGGCCTGGCGCCACTCCTGGCGCAGGATGTAGAGCCAGGCCCGATCCTTGAGGAGATTCAGGAATTCCAGGTGATTGGGCGGGAAGCGTTCCGAGGCCTGGCGATAGTAGGCCAGGGCGTGAAGCTGGTTGTGCTTCTCGTAGAGCTTGCCCATGCGCCGGTAGACCCGGGCCTGGTCCACCGGCTGGTCACAGGCCGCCAGGGCCCGGCGGCAAGCCTGGAGGGCTTCTGTCTGCTGACCACTCTTGGCCAGCAGGTCGCTCAGCAGGATCTGCACTTCCCGCCAGAGATCGGGCGAAAGCTGGCCCCGCTGAAAGGCCTGGAGGGCTTCCTCCAGCTCTTCCAGTTGGAGTTCCTCTAGCAGGTCATCGGAGGCCTGGAGCAACAGGGTAGCTGCTTCGGGCCAGCGGTGGGCCCGCTGCAGGTGTTGGGCCGCCTTCAAGGGCTCGTGTTGTTCCAGGTAGTAGGTGGCGGCCAGGCGATGGCGGGCCAGCAGCCTGGCCTGGGGCTGGCGGCCGTAGACGAAGGAGCGGAGCACGGGGGAAAGCCACAGGTTGGCACCCGCATCGCCGGTGAGCAGGAAGCGATGCGCGGTCAGATAGTCCAGGGACTGCTCGGGGTGAGGCAACCGTTCTTCTGTCGCCAGGCGCAGGAGCAAGGAGCGGGGAAAGACGTCATCAAAGGTGGCGGCCACACCCAACAGTGCTTCGGCTTCAGGGCGCTGTTTCAGAGGGCGGTAGGCCGCAGCCAGGGCCATTTGCTGTAGCTCGTCGGTAGCGTGTCCGCCCTGAAGCTGCTGCCACAGCCACTGGGCCACCTCCCGAATGGCCCGATTCCGTTCGTCGAAAAAGGTATCGGTGCTGGGAATGCCCGTCAGGGCTGTCAGGGTCTCGGTAAAACGACCGCCCGGCACGAATTCGTCGGGATGGAGGGGATCCAGATAGCGGTGGCGCAGGATGTTGTAACGCCACCAATGGGGATCTCGCCAGGTGGGATCGTCCAGAGGACGCCGGGTGCCGATGGGGTAACGGACGGGGCCGGGCGCCAGGCGATGGACGGCCCACTGGAGCACCAGACGCAGCGCGTGCCCCCGTTCATCTGCCGTCGGGGAGACATCATCCAGGACCAGCAGGGGCTTGACCAGAGCCGAGTTGGCCAGGGGGGAACGGGCCAGGGCGAGCACGCTGTGGTAATTCTTGAAGGCGGCGTTGACCAGTTGGGTGAACTCGCCCTGGGACATGTGGGCGCCCCTTGGGACCGCTACAGACGCCGAATTCAAGATACCGTCGACCATGGTATCACCTGCCACAATCCCCCACCCCAATTTCCTCCCCACATCCACCCATAGAAACTCTCCATATTCAGTCGTTCACGATTTCGTCGCCCTGTCCGTGACTCCGACGATTGTGGACCATATCCCCAGCTCCCCTCCCCGGCAGTCTTCCATGGAACCGATCTCTGAGCCGTTTTGAGCCGTTTTTAGTCGGTAAATGCCAGTAGGGCCCTCCAGTTCTAGTTTATCATAAAGTCACCCATCGGTCAGTGTACCGGACAAGATCGACCCGGGCATCCACCGGCTTTATCGGTCCCAGAACAGCCGTCTCACATCATCAGGAGTGTGGCAACCCGTGAACGCCAAGAGGTCCAGTTGCAGAGAAGTCGCCCCCTCCCTACGCTTCCATCTCCACAACGCCCTGGGTGCCAGGGCCGCCGGCATCTGGGTGGCCCTGCCTCTCATCCTGGCCGCAGGGGCCTGGGCACTGCTATGGGCCGCGCTGCGGCCGACGCCCGTCCAGGCCCAGGTGGACACCACCTGCGACGCCGTCTCCGCCATCCCGGCTGAGGAGTGTCGCGCCCTGGTGGCCCTCTACCAGAACACCGACGGTGCCGCCTGGGACGACCACACCCTCTGGCTGACGGTCAACGGGAGCACAACGCCGTGCGACTGGTTTGGCGTCACCTGCGAGGGCGGCCATGTGACACGCCTGGAACTGCCCGGCAACAGCCTGCGGGGCAACCTGCCCCGGGCCCTGGGCGGGCTGGGTCACCTCCAACAGCTGGACCTGTCCGACAACCTGCTCCGGGGTGGCGTCCCCGACAGCCTGTGCCGCCTGGCCGTGGCTGGTACCCAGGCCCACCTGGCCTACAACCAGCTCCAGGCCCGGGATGCCCGCACCCGCGCCTGCCTGGATCACCTGGATCCGGACTGGCTGGAGACCCAGACCATCCCGCCCCGGGAGCTCACGGTGGGCCAGATCACGACCGATCAGATTCAGCTTCGCTGGCAACCCATCCCCTACACCGGAGACGGCGGCTACTATGAAGTGCGCTATGCCACCCGGTTGGACGGCCCGTACACCGTCCACGGCACCACAGCAGACAAGACCGCGGACGGGTATATGCTGGACGGATTGACGCCCGGCCAGACCTACTTCATCCAGGTGCGTACCTTCACGCCGGCCCACAGCAACCAGGAACATGGCCAGCTGAGCCAGCCAGCTCAACTGGCGGCCGTGACCCAGGCCGAGAGCGGCTTCGTCCTGCTCATCCTCTACTTCCCGGCAGACAACGACCTGTCCCCCTACGTGGACAGCGTGTTGGAACGGGTGCGCCGGGGCAGTGAACTGAACCCCAACGTCCAGGTGATCTTCCTGGGCGACAAGCGAGGCCCGGCCAATACCCGTATCTTCGAGGTGGCCCGGGGCGTGATCACCCGGACCCACACCGTGGAAGAAGTCTGGGGCACCGACGAGCTGGATACATCGGACCCGAACGTGCTGGCGTGGTTTCTCACCCATGCCCGGGAACGCTTCCCCGGCGCCGCCCGGACGGTGGTGAGCCTCATGGGGCACGGCGTGGGCATGATGCCCGAATTCCCCTGGCCCACCCTGGACGACGGGGCCGACGTCCCGTCCACCACTCCGCCCGGCATTCCGGCCCTGCCCAAGGGCATCGAGGCCACGCCCGGGGATGTGGGGGACGGCAGCGGCTACCTGAGCAGCATCGACTTCGGCGCGGCCCTGGCCGCAGCCACGGACAACGGCGCCAATCCCTTTGACGTGGTCTTCTTCGACCAGTGCTTCCAGGGCAACCTGGCCACCCTGTACCAGGTCCACCGTTCGGCCCGGGTCCTGGTGGCCTCGCCCAACTATGCCTGGCTGGCCGCGCCCTACCATCAGTACCTGGTGGCCCTCTCCCCCACAGCCACGCCGGAGCTCATGGCCGACCGCCTTATCCGCATCTACCAGGGGGCCCTGGACGACAGCCACCCCAACGTCATCTTTTGGGTGCGGGGGGCAGACATTCCGGCCATCACCCAGGCGGTGAGCCAGCTGGGCACGAGCCTGCAGGCTGCCCTGCAGACGGGCAACAGTGCCATCCTGGCGACCATCGGGAATGCGGCCCGGCTGAGCCAGTACGTGGATACCACCCAATGCGGGCGCCAGCAGTTCCAGATGGGGCCGCCCGATGAGCTGCTGGGGGCCGGTTCCTTCGCCTCCAACCTCCGGCGGGGCTTTGGGCCGGGCGATCCCTTCGGCATCTACGATGCGGCCGGTGCGCTCCTCGCCCAATTGGACCAGGTGGAGAGCCTGGCCCGGGTCGGTCACCCCTACCTCGCGCCCCAGGTCACCTGGACATACACCGACACCATCACCCTGCTGGCCCCCCTGCGCCGGGAGAGCCCGCCGAACGTGGCGTGGCGGGCCAGCATCTTCGGCGCCACGCCGCCCATGGACGCCATCTGGACGCCCTCCCCGGACCAGACCGTGCCCATTACCCAGCCCTTCGCCCTGGCCGAGGAGAGCACCTGGGACGAATTCATCGCCGCCTGGTACACCGGCCCCATGACACCCACTGTGGGCGAGTGGTGCCACTACACGCCGCCGGTTCGGATCACCCAGGACGTCACCGAAACGCTGACCCTCACCGTCACCGACCAGGGACTGGGCACCGCCCAAGTCATCTGGACAGCCACGGCGGCCGAGGACGCCACCTCCTACTGGCTGCTGGCTCGCCCCCAGGGCCAGTCCAACTGGACGGTGGTGGAACAGCTTCCCCTCACCCAGACCGTCCTGACCCTGGCGGCCCCCGAAGCCGGCGTGACCTTCGACCTTCAGGTAGTGGCCCAGGATGCCCTGGGCCTGGTGGTGGCCGAGTCCAACCCCGTGGACTGGGCCGTGAGCGGGCCGGTCCTGGATCGGCGCATCTACCTGCCGGTGGTACGAAAGTGAGGGGCCGCCATGATACCGCTCCGGCCGCCATAACCGGCGCCATCCTTCCCGAATTGTTTCAACCGAATCCCAGCAATCTCGTGCCCGGTACCTGTCCCCGGCGTACGCCAGGCCCTGCTGTGCCTTGAACAGGTCCGCCCGTGCGCCAGACAGGGCGACACTCACACACAAGTCCACACCATTTACACAAAGCAGCTCTACAAAACACACAAACTCATTCAGAAAGGAGCATCCCATGTCCGAACAACTGTGGTTAGAACACCGCTGGTCCCGCTGGATCGGCGCGGCGGTGGTCCTGATCGGGCTGCTGCTGGCCTCCACCCTGCGGGTCGAGGCGGCGCCGGCCCCGGTGGCCGGCCGCTGTGCCCCCTTCGAGGATCTGGCCCTGGGCGTCACCTACCACAACGGTGACACCTTCAGCAGCTACCCCTTCGATTTTGCAGTCCATGCCTTCACAGCCGGCGACGGCACCGTGCTCACCGGCGGCTTCGTCCAGGTGGAGAACGGCGGCCAGGCCGGCGGCAGTGGCCAGGAGCTGGAGGTCAATAACAGCGTCCTCGAACTTCTCCTGCCCGCGCCGGTGGATGGGGTGCGCCTGCGCTTCGGCGAGTATGGCGGCAACCTCAACCTGGTGGTCAACGGTGACTTCCGCAACTTCAACAACTTCGCGGATCTCCACGGGGCCACCGTGGGTGGGGCCACGGTGAGCGTGGTCAACGGCCTGGGCAACGACGCCGGCGAATTGGAGATCCAGGGCAGCATCGACAACTTTGCCGTGGGCGGCCAGGAACTCTTCGTGGACGACCTCTGCGTCCTCAAAGAGGCCAACCAGGAGCCGGATCCCCAGGAGCCCCACGGCCGGCCCGACCTGGGCGACGCGCCCGACAGCAGCAATCATCCGGGTATCGCCAACACCGCCTACCCTGGCCCCGGTGTACTCGGCCGCTTCCCCACCGTCTGGGCTGACCCCACCGGTGCGCCCTCTGGCCCTCGCCACGCCAATCCCCACTGGGAGGCCATTCTGGGCGACTGGCTCTCTTGGGAGCGGGAGGCCGATCAGGGCATGGACCAGGACGGCGTCCAGAACATCCTGGACGGTGGCATGGACAACGCCAATCGCGACGACTACGACGACGGCTGGTTGAACCGCAACGTGCCCATCTTCGACTGTGAGGAGACCCACCTGCGGGTGCGGGTGAGCAAGGGCGCCGCCGCCACCTTGAAACAGATGTACCTCAACGTCTGGTTCGACGGCAACCGGGACGGCGACTGGGAGGATATGGGCCTCTGTGGGCCGGCCAACGAGGCGGACGGGCCGCAGAAGCGTTCCTTTGAGTGGATCGTCCAGAATTTCCTGGTGGATCTGACGGCCATCCCGGCCGGCGGCTCCGTGGATCTGACGGTGCCCACCGTCCTGGTCCTGAACACGGCGCCCCATCACCCCCACTGGGTGCGCTTCACCCTGAGTGAGCAGCCCGCGGTGGCTCCGCCCAACGCCCAGCCGGATGGCCGCGGTCCCCAGTTTCCCAACAGCTACCGCTTTGGCGAGACCGAAGATTACATCCAGCGGCCGGGCCCCCAGGGGGAACCGGGCCAGATCGAGGTAGACAAACGGGTGGACACCGGCGGCAAAGATGTACTGAAGCCGGGTGACGTGGTGACCTACACGGTGCGCCTGGCCCACCGGGGCGGCACAGCCCCCATCTTCGCCGTCCTCACCGACACGGTGCCCATGGGCCTCCAGGTGGGCGAGCGCATCCAGGTGATGGAGATGGCAGGCCAGGTGGCGCCGCTACAGGCCAAGCTACACGAACGAACCATCGGCTGGCGAGGACATCTCTCGCCTGGTGGCGTCCTGGCGCTCTCCTTCCGGGCCCGGGTGAAAGCCTGCTACGGCGGCGAGACGGAGACCATCGAAAATGTGGCCATGGCCCACGCCCCGGCCACTGGCCAACAGGTCCGGGCCGCGGCTCCCGTGTTGGTTCAATGCCTCCCCCAGAAGCTGGACCAGGTGGCCGTCTCCCAGATGTTGATCTATCTCCACCGTGAGGCCGATGGCGATGGAAACAGTGACGGGAACAGCGAGCCGGGCGGCGAGGCCCAGGCTGCAGCCCTGACCGACGCCGTGGCGGAGCTGGTGCCCGGGCTGCCTGCCCACATCCGGACCACCTTCACCAATCAGGGAGAGGCGCCCATCACCCTGCTGGTTGGCCTGCCCCCCCTGGAGTGGGCCGGCGCTGCCGAGGCCGCCACATCCGATGAGATCCCCCGGGATTTCCGCATCCTGCATCTGGCCCCCGGCGAAACCCAGTCCCTGGATCGTCCGGTCAATCTGCAGGCCCTGATGGAGACACTCCCCCCCGCCGCGGACCCGGCCATGCTCCCGGACGAAGAGCCGGAACTGCTGAGCATCGTCCTCTACTGCTTCTCCAGCGGCGACGCGGCCAACGTCTCCTGTGCGACTGACGAGGGCCATGCCCGGGGGCGCCACCTCCTCCGGCTGCGGTTGGTGCGCCGGGACCTGGGCGACGCGCCCGACGACACGAACCACTTCAGCGCGGGCATGCTCGCCTACCCGGCTGCCGGCGTGCCGGCCCGCTTCCCCACGGTCTTCGACCCGGCCACCGGCTCGCCGCCAGGACCCATGCACCGGCACCCTCGCCTGCTGCACCTGGGCCCCATGGTGAGCATCGAGGCGGAAGCCGACCTGGGCCCGGACCTGGATCTGGTGAACAACCTGATCCCACCCCTGAACCAGGCCAACCTGGACCGCCACGACGACGGCCTCCAGCCGGCGCTCCTGAGCTTCCAGCACTGCCAGCCCACCCGCATCCCGGTCCGCGTCTTTGTCAGCCCCCTGGTGGCCAACTACTACGCGCAGCACAAGGAGGAGCCGGCCTTCCTCAACATCTGGGTGGACAGCCGGCGGGATGGCGACTGGGACGATGTCTTCGAGTGCGGGGGGGATGGCAACCAGCAGCCCGTGGCGCTGGAGCACATCGCCATCGACTTCCCGGTGGACGTGGCGGCCCTGGGGCCCGGCCTGCACACCATCCCGGTGACCACCGGCCTGGTACCCTGGCCGGCAGAAGGGGCTGATCGCCCGGCCTGGCTGCGGGTCACCCTCAGCGAACGGCCAGCCAACAAGCCCCTGAGCGCGGCCGGTATCGCCTACGGCGATGGCCGCGGCCATGATCGCCCCTTCAAGCTGGGCGAAACCGAGGACTACCTGGTGCGCCTGGGGGGCGACGGCGATCAGGCCGACACGACCATTGACAAACGTGGCGCCCTGCAGATTGATCCCGAGACGGGCCAGTTCCGCCTCCTCTGGAAGATCCGCTATGGCAACCGGGGCCCCAACGCCGCCCGAGATGTGGTCATCGAGGATGACCTGAGCCAGGCCGGCGATCTGGACGAGCTGCAGGTCCGCACGGCGCCGCCCATCAGCTACACCCTGGCGGGCTCCCTCCTGCGCTTTGACCTGGGCACCCTGCCGCCAGGCGCCGAGGGGCACATCCTGCTGGAGAGCCCTCTGCCGACGGACGCCGCCTTCGGCCTGGAGTTCACCAACCGGGTGAGCATCACCGCCACCAACGACATCAACCCCGACAACAACCAGGCCAGCGCCCGGATCGCGTACGAGCTGGGCCCGCCGCGCATCGTCACCCCGGGGAACGGCACCACCTGCCGCAACACCTTCGAGATTGCAGGCCGGGCCCATCCGGGTGCGGAGGTGGATGTCTTCATCGATGACATCATCATCGGCACCATCACCGCCGATGAGACAGGCTGGTGGTCCACCACGACCACCCAGGCCGACGGCGCCCATACGGTGTATGCCGTGGCCCGCCTGGGCGGAGAGACCAGTGCGCCTTCACCGGAGCTCCTGGTGATCGTCGATTCCAGCCTGTTCTACGATCCCATGAGCCTGCGCTTCACCGACGACGACGGCCACAGCTTCCGGCCCACCGACAGCAGCGGACGCACGGACAACGGCGGCTGGCAGCTTCAGCTCCGGGCCAATACCACCTACACGGTGACGGTGGCCCGCTGCTGCGAGGATCCCAACGGCCAGATTGAGCTGACCATCAGCGACGTGGGAGTCATCCCCCTGACCGATGATGACGGCGACGGCGTCCATCAGGGCAGCTTCCACACGGGCGAGCGCACCGGTGAACCCGCGACCATGGAGCTGACTGTCACCTGCGATGGCATCAGCGTCACCAGCTCCGGCCAGGTCCTGATCGACCCTGAAGGGGTGGTCTACGACGTGGCGACCGGGCAGCCCATCCAGGGGGCCACGGTGGCCTGCCTGGAGGCCACGGCCGGCGGCGATGGTACGACCGTCTACCAGCTTTGGCCGGCGGCGGACTTTGGCCAGGTCAACCCCCAGGTGACGGGCGCGGATGGCTACTTCAGCTTCTGGACGCCGCCGGGCACCTACCAGCTGGATGTGACCGCGACGGGCTACCAGCCCTACCGCAGCCCAGACATCCAGGTGGTGAATGAGCTGGTCCGCCACGATGTGCCGCTGACGCCGGCCATCGACGGGGAGGCCGATCAGGTGATCCACATCACCGAGGCGGGTTACGACCTGCCCAGCCTGACGGTGCCGCCGGGCAGTGTGATCGAATGGGTCAACCTGGACCTGAACAGCCACACCGTCAGCAATGCGCCTGCCCAGGCTGGAGCTGCCAGTACGACCACCTGGGACAGCGGCCTGCTCTCCAGCGGGGAAAGCTTCAAGCTGCGGCTGGATCAGGAGGGCATCTACACCTACAGCGACCGCACCGATGAGGGTCGCACCGGCACCATCATCGTCACAGCCGAGACGCCCTTTGAAATCCAGTCCAGCATCTTCCTGCCCATCGTCCGACGGTAGCGAAGCGTCCTGGCCGTCCTGGAGGGGCTGCCTGTCGTGGCAGCCCCTCCCCTTGTGTGTGCGGCCTGCCCAGGGGCGCCCCAGGAGGAGGGATGGACAGGGTCGTGGCCGCGGAAGCTGCCTCGACTCCCCGCTCACCTCGTCCCACGACGTCCATATTCATCCCATTCCGTGGTAGACTATGACAGTCCGGCGTAAATACCACGGCGGGAATTCGGCGGCATTACCTCGGGTGGATACGATCGGCGAAGCCGCGGGCCAAAGGCCCGATCGGCGAAGCCGCGGGCCAGAGGCCCGATCGGCTATGCCGCAGGCCAGAGGCCCGATCGGCTATGCCGCAGGCCAGAGGCCCGATCGGCTATGCCGCAGGCCAGAGGCCCGATCGGCTATGCCGCAGGCCAGAGGCCCGATCGGCTATGCCGCAGGCCAGAGGCCTGATCGGCGAATTTCTGCCGGGATTTACTATGACACACGATGAAGTTGCCCTTGGGAAATCGCCGCTGTCTGGGGTTCGTCCCCTGGCAAGCCCCCAGGCAGCCCAGTTCTGTCCTTCGGAGGAATCACGTTGTTACTTGCACTGGACACCGCCACGGCCACTGCGTCGCTGGCACTTTATGACCTGGACACGGATCAATTGCTGGCCGAATATAGCTGGCTGGCACGCCGCCGCCACACCCAGGATCTCCTGAGCGCGGCCCAACAGCTGCTTCGACAACTGGACCGGTCGCCCCAGGACCTCACCGGGCTGGCGGTGACCACCGGGCCGGGCAGTTTCACGGGCGTGCGCATCGCCATCAGCGTGGTCAAGGGCATCGCCATGGGGCTACCGAAGGTTCCCAGGCTGGTGGCCGTGCCCACCCTGAGCGTAACCGCCGCGCCCTGGCTGGCCCTGACGGGCACCATGGAGAGTCCTGCCTGGGTCTGCGCCTACATTCAGGCTGGCCGTGGCCGCTACAACTGGTCCTTCTTCGGGCCAGACGATCTATTGCGCTGCCCATCGGTGGATGAACACGAGGCCGGCCCTGCACCCCAGTTCGCCGATCGGCTGGCCGGGCTGGCGCCGCGGACGATCTGGCTGGTGGGCGAGCCAGCCCCCGATTTACAGGAGGCGACGGCGCACCTCTCCCATGTCTGCCTGGTGGACGCGGTAAGCAGCCTGCGCCGGGCTGGACAACTGGCCCGGCTGGCCGTGGCCCATCTGCGGGCAGGTCACGAAAGTGAGCTGGCCACGCTGCAGCCCCTCTACCTGCGCAACCCGTGACCGTTGTGGAGAGCGAGGGATGGCCTGGAAGCCTGGAGGAAGAGATGATGCACCAAGAAGAACCGAACGTTTTACTGCCGCTCCAGCGGTTTCCCCATGAACTATCGCCCATCTTCACACCTCTGACACCCGCCGATCTGGACGATGTCATGGCGCTGGAGGTACAAAGCTTTCCCACGCCCTGGTCTCGCAGCACCTATCAGCGGGAACTTCAGGGGAACCGCATCGGTTCCTACTGGGCGGTACGCCCGGGGCCGGGGGTGCAAGAAGCGCCGCCCATCCTGGCCTATGGCGGGCTGTGGTGCCTGGGGGAAGAAGGCCACATCGCCACCATCGCCACCCACCCCCAGTGGCGCCGACGCAAGCTAGGCACCTGGCTCCTGCTGAACATGCTGACCGTGGCCCGGGTCTCGGGCGCGCGGCTGGCCACCCTGGAGGTCCGGGTGAGCAACCGGGGTGCTATCGCGCTGTACAACAGCCTGGGGTTCGTGCAGGTGGGGCGGCGGCGGCGCTACTACCACGACAACGGCGAGGATGCCCTGCTCATGACCCTCTTCGACCTGGACCATCCGGACGTCTGGCGACGGCTGGAAGCCCTCCGGGAGGAGATTGCCCGCAAACCCGACGAACGGGCCGAATCCGGCGAGCCCATCCGGCGTCCCTGATGCGGGCGACAGACGACGCACCGCGCTACGGTGCCGCCGTCTGTCCGGGCTGAATGGGGTGAGCCACCACGATGATGCGGTGGGTGTTGTCGTTGCGAGGCCAGCAGCTCACCAGCGTCAGCCGGTCGTCGTCGAAAGGCCCGATCCAGCGGGCGTTTTTGGCCCGCTGCTCCGGCGAGGCGTGCTTCTCCGGCACGATGACCACCTGGCTCACGCTATAGACGAATTGCTCCTCCTCGGACCAGAGGACGATCTCATCGCCTTTGCGCAACAGGTCCAGCTCCCGAAAGACCGCCCCCAGGATGTTGTTGTGGCCGCTGAGGACCACGTTGCCCCCTTCGCCGGGCACCGCGCTGTTTTTGTGCCAGCCTGCAGCATACTTCGCCACATCCCACTCGCTGAAGATGGCCCCTTCGTCCGAGCGGGCCGGATGCCAGCCCAGCTCCACCACGGGGGTATCCACCCCGATGGCCGGGATCACGATCCGGTCGGGGATGGGGCGATGTGCTGGCGCCGATGCCTGGCGGACCGGCTGCGGGGCGGCTGGAGCCGGCGCAGCGGGAACGGCTGGCGTGCTACAGCCGGCGACAATAACGCCGATGCCCAAGAGCAGAATCTGCAGGAACGGGTGAAACCAAGATCGGGAGCGACGGTTGCGACGCATCACGGGGCTCTCCCCTTGTGTGGATGATAACAGCGGATATAAAAACCACGGATGATAACGGGTCGATCCTCATGACTCGGCCCATGGAAGCACCTTGGCTGCCCCATCAGGGGGACGTCGGCTGAAGGCGGCGTCCCTGGGCTACAGCGGTCACCCGCACCACAGGACCGCCCAGGGGGGTGAGCATGGCTGTGAAGGTGGTCTCCCCGCCCCGGGGGATCACGTTGTGCTCGGGATCCACCTTGCGGGTCGCCACCACCCGCCCCATGGGGTCATACGCGGTCAACACCACCTGGACATTCACCGCCTCTTCGGGGCCCACATTTTGAATGACGCCGGTCACCGTGTAGGAAGCGTAGCGTTCGCTCTCGGTGGTCAGATCCCGCACTTCCAGATCCCGGTAGTAGCCGCCCACATAGGCCGGCACAGCGCTGACCGGGTAGACCTGGTAGTGGTCAAAGGGGCGTGGCACCGTGCCAAAGAGGATGGCAAAGGGCGCCCGCTCGCCCGGATCCACCAGGTCCAGGGCCACCAGGGCCTGGGCCTGATCGATCTCGTTGTTGGATTCGTCCAGCAGGGAGATGCCCACCCGCACCTGCTCCAGGGCGGTGCCCGTTCCGTTGTTTACCTCGCCCAGCACCCAGAGGCCTCCAATGGTGGTCTCGCTGAAATGAAGATTTTCGATGGCCACCGGCAGGGGCGTGGGCGTGGCGGTGGCGGCCGTGTCCTCATCCACGTCTTCCTGACGTGGGATGATCAGCTGCTGGCCGATCTGGAGGAAGCGGGGATCCAGGATGCCGTTGGCCTCCTGGAGGGCGGCCACGCTCACCCCATAGCGGCTGGAAATGGCCAACAAACTTTCGCCCGCCTGGATGGTATGGATCACCGGCGTAGGCGTAACGGTGGGGGTGGGGGTAGGCTCTGGCGTGTAGGGCGCGGGTGTAGGCGTGGGGGCAGCGGTGCCGCCCACCACATCCAGGCTGATGGTGGGCGTCGGCATGGGCGTAGGCGTGGGCGTCAGGGTGATCACCTGGCCGCAGCCGGCAGCCAACCCCGCCAACAGGAACAACAGGAGCGCCCTTCGTTTACTCCAGCGATTTGCCCAAACAGCTTGCATTTGCTCTGAAAACATATAGACTGGAGTATACCATAGATACACCGCGGCGACCGAAGCGGATTCCGTGAAAGGTCCGGAGTCCGAAGTCGGGACTGTGGACTTAGGACTCCGGACCCCGAACTTTCCATCTCAATCCCAGGAGAACATCATGGCCAAAATTGCGGTCTTTTCTGACAGCCACGACCACATCTGGAATCTAGACCGGGCCCTGGCGCTGGCCCGGGACGCCGGCGCCGAACAGCTCCTCCACTGCGGCGATTTCTGCGCGCCCTTCATGGTGGACCGGCTGGCCCAGGGCTTTTCCGGGCCCATCCACGCGGTCTTCGGGAACAACGACGGCGATGGCCGCCTGTTGCAGACCATGGCTGCCAGACACGGCCACGTCACCCTCCATGGCATCTACGCGGAGTTGACCGTTGGCAACCGGCGGATCGCGCTGATCCACTACCCGGAACCGGCCCTACGCATCGCCCAGTCCGGCCAGTTCGACCTGGTCTGCTATGGCCACAACCACCAGCGCAAGGTGGAGACCATCGGGGAGTGTCTGCTGGTGAACCCCGGTGAGCTGTTGGGGATGCACGGCGTGGTCAGTTGGGGACTCTACGACGGCGACGCCCACACCTTCACGCTGCAGCACCTCAACCCATAAGCCCGGAGCGGGGATGCCTCCAAAAGGCAGCACACCGCTCCCGGAGCGGTGTGCTGCGAGGCCAGGTAGCCTACCCGAAATCGTAACTATTCAGCCCCATCCCTCCCGTAGGTCCGGCCTCCCGGCCGGACAGGGGCTCCTGCACCTCTGTCACGCAGGGAGGCGTGACCTACGGTCCACTACGCACCACGAATCCATGGGTCTATTTCCGCCGGGCTGTACTAGCCGCCTTCCCCCGCTGGGAGGCAGGAGGGGAATCGTTCCTCCGAATCCGGCTCACAGGGATCAGGGCACCGGCGTGGCCTCCGGGGTGCTTGCCGGGGTTGCCTCCGGTGTGGCCTCTGGCTGTTTGATGAAGTCAGCCCGCCCCCGTTCCACAAAGCGCTCCACCGTGTACTCGGAGACGTAAACGTAGTACGGTGAATCCGACGAGGCCATCACGTAGTAGCGGCCATCCTCGCTCTTGGCACCGATGGTCAGGGTGTGGGTTTGGGGCTCTTCATCCTCCTTCTGGGTGGTCACCTGGATCACCGCGGTGGGCTCATCCAGACCGTACTCGGCCTTCGCCTCCTTCCCCAGGGGCTCCACCATGTTCAGACCGGTCAGGGTGGTGATCATGGAGGCCAGGTTGTTCTCGTTGAACTCCTCCCCTTCCTGCAGCCCCTCCAGGGTCCAGGCGCCGGCGTTCTTGGTGAAGTGCAACTCGCCATTGGCATTGGTCAGGGTCATGGCCACGATCTCTTCCCGGGGCGCGCTGAAGTAGATGGTGTCGATCCAGTCCCGGGGCTGGTTGCCGGCGTCATAGCTGCGAAGGTTGGCGGCCAGGTAGACCTCGGCCTGGTCACCCCGGCGCACATGGGTGGCGGCCACCCGGGGCGCTGTGCCCAGGTAGAGGGTGTGCTGACTGCCGTCGCTGAGCTCCAGGTCAATGCGCCGGATGAACTGATTGTCCGCCACGCTCAGCCGTTCATAGCTGGCCGCGTTTTTGGCCACCAGGCGGTTGGTCTTCAGCTCCATCAGCTTGTCGATCAGGGTGGTCACCTTGTCGGCCTTGACCGGGAAGTCGCCCCGGTCTGGCATCACCCAGGAGCCGTCCTCTGCCTTGCGCAGGGTGACCTGGGTGTCGTCTTCCCCGGCGATGGTCAGGGCCACCACATTGTCCTGGGTCAGGTCCGGGAAGAGGGGTTGGCCGGCGTCCACCGTGGCGGAGCGGGGCCAGAGCATGACCACGGCCAGCACCAGCTGGATCACCAGCAGGCCAGTCAGGCCGTACAACAGCACGTCGCCGTTGCCGCCGCCCCGCAGGACACGCCCCAGCGGGGATCGTTTGTCGACCGATTCCACATTACCTGCCATCTTCATACTCCCATCTCGTCGTGCAGAGAGGCCTGGTCTCTTGCCAGAGGGTGCCATCACCGCAAAGGCGCCCGCGAAACGCCCAATGTCCTCGGCGCCGCTGCGGTATTTGGGCCGTGGAGCCAGCGGTGGATCAGCCGCCCGACTCCACGCCCAGGTCGCCGAAGGAGGTGGGCGAGCCCAGGGGGATGGGCTTTTCGTGGCGGCGTCGCCACTGCCAGATGCCGCCCACCACCAGCAGGGCCAGCAAAGCCACCCCGTAGTTGGCGATCTCCCACATGGACTGCTCCCGCTCGGTCAGCGGCTTCAGGATGCGGACGTTGTTTCCCCGGGCCCGGATGCTCAGCAGATCCAGGTCCTCCACCGACCAGTCCACCGCGTTCTGCAGGAAGAGCAGATTGTTGCGGAAGCGGTCCTGGGTCAACTGGGCCGAAAGATTTAGCACCAGATCATCCACAAACTCCGCGCTGCCGATGACCACCAGCCGGGCAGTCTCCGGCGACTGGTCCAGGAAGGTGGCCGGAGGTTGATCCTGGGACGTGGTGGTGCCGCTGTCCCCTTCCTCGTTGGACGCCTCCCAGGGCGACGGCTTGTCTTTGAAGTAGCTGGTAAACGTACCCTGGACGGCTACCGCCAGCGGGTAGGACTTCTGCTCGCCCTCCACGGCAAAGCCGTATTCGGGATAGGCCTCGAAATCGGGCTGGATGTTGGTATCGGTCCGCAGCCAGGAGGCCGGGCTGGACTGGAGCAGGACGGTGACGTCGTGCTCCGCCAGTTTGGTCTCGTCCACCACCACCGGGGAGACCCAGTTCATGGTCACCGCCGGCAGGTTGGAGACCATGGGGTTATCCCGGGCCATGCCGTCGGGCCGCACGTCCACGAAGAAGGGGTAGCTCAGGGCCTGGATCTCCCGCACCTGGAAGCCGCCTACAGTGCGGTTGACCGCCACCGGGAAGGGCTCATTCTGGGGATCCAGCACCATGGCTTCCTGGACGTCCACGCCGTAGCTCTGGAGCATCTCCCGCAGGCCGTTTTCGACCTTGGTCACCCCCAGGCCGCCGGTCAACATGTCCGGGGCGATGGTGTAGTTGCCGGCGGCGACCACCACGGCCCCACCCCGCATGAGGTATTGGTCCACGGCGAAGCGCTCTTTGTCGTTCATATTCTGGGGGGCGATGACCAGGAGCATGTCGATGTCCTCGGGCACCTGGCCATCGCTCAGGTTCACCGGCTTGACGGTGTACTCGCTGCTCAGCTGTTCCTGGATCATATTCCAGGAGGCCAGCGGCTGCTGGGGCTGGCCGAACATGTCCGTGGTGGGGGTGGCGGGCGGCGTCCACAGGCCCACCACCTTGAGGAAGCCCGGCGCGCTGCGCTTCAAAGCCGACTCGATGGCCGTGCGGATGTCCGCCTCGCTGAGGCTGCCGGTGGGGTAAATGACCTGCTGCCGGTTGCCCATCTGGAGCAGCATGTGCAGGTAGTAACTCTGGTCGGAGAAGAAGGAGACCGGGAAGGGCTGCAGGCCGTAGGTGTCCAGCAGCTCCTGGCGGCTCATCTTGCTGTCGGCCGCGTCCGGGTCGATCTGCTCGAAGGTGAACTTGCCGTCCGACTCCGCCGCGATGGCCTCGGCCACCTTCTGGATGGTGGCGGGCGCCTCGGCCAGATCAGCCGGCAGGGTGTTGGGCGTCACGATCAGGGTCAGGTGCACTGGCTCCGACATGGCCGCCAGGAGGGCGTCCACGCTCTGGAAGCCGTAGACCACCTTTTTGATGGCGCTGGTCAGGTCGTATTCCAGGTTGCGCAGCCGCACATCGATGGTACCGTCCCGGTTGGGCTCCACCTGGATCAGGTCGTTGAAGCCCAGGGTCACGCTCTGGTCGCCGTAGCGGATCAGGATGTCAAAGTAGGAGTTGATGACCGAGGCTTCATAGCGGCCGGAGACCTGAAAGGGGGTGGGGCGGATGCCGTAGGTCTGGTTGGCTTCGGCCTCGATTTCCGGATCGGTGGTGGGGTCGACCACTTCCGCGGTGACCCGCCCCCGGGCCGCGATCTCATACTCCTTCAGCATGTCGCTGATGCGGGGTACCAGGGGCGCCAGGAGGGGATGGGTGCGGCTGCTGATGTAGGCCCGGATCAGCAGGGGCTCCTGCAGGTTGGACAGCAGATCTTGGGTCGTCTGGGAGAGACTGTACTCCCGGTACTCGGTGGTATCCAGGCGCAGGCCATGGAGGGGGTAGAGCCAGAAATTGACCAGAACCAGGTTGGCGATGAGCAGGCCCGAGAGGGCAGCCTGACGGCGCCGGTAGGGCCGGGTGCGGGCGCCATGGCTCCACCGTTTGCTGTCCAGGGAGAGCTTGTTCAGCACCAGGAAGATGCCGGTCAGGGAGAGGTAATAGGCCAGGTCCCGCAGGTCGATGACGCCCCGCTCGATGCTCTCGAAGCGACTGCCGGTGCCCAGGGCCCGCATCAGTTCACCCACCTGGTTGCTGACAAAGTCGACCGCGGCGCTGGACCCCACCAGATAGAAGACCCCGCCCACCAGACCCGTGGCGATAAGGGCCACGATCTGGTTGTCCGTGCGGGAGGAGACGAAGAGGCCGATGGCCGTGTAGGCGCCGGCCAGCAGGATGGCGGCCAGATAGCCGCCAAAGACCGGCCCCCAGTCCAGGTTGCCCAGCTGGGCTACGGTGATGGGCAGGGGCAGGGTCAGGAGCAGGGCCAGGACCACCATGGCCATGACGGCCAGGAACTTGCCCAACACCATTTGGGTGGTGGTCACAGGCAGGGTCAGGAGCATCTCCAGGGTGCCGGCCCGCTGTTCTTCGCTCCACTGTCGCATGGTCAGGGCGGCCACCAGGAAGATCAGGAGCAGAGGCATCCAGCGGAAAAGTGGCCGCACATCCGCAATCCCCCGGGCGAAGAAGGTGTCCACCCAGAAGAAGGTAAAGAGCGTGCCGGCCAAAAAGGCGCCCAGGAAGATGAGGGCCATGGGCGAGCCGAAATAGCTCTCCAGCTCTTTGCGGGTGATGGAAAGGATCTGTCGCATAACGGGCTCCTACGTTTCTGAAAACGAGGATGAGGTCCATTCCCCAGGCGGCCGACGCCAGGGAAGGGTAACGGGGTGACGCCGGCCGGGGGCCTCAGGCAGCCACAGCCAACTGGTTGAAGACCGACTCCAGCGTCTGCACGTCGTTGCGGAGCTCCCGGACCGGCCAGCCCTGGTCGGCGGCCAGCCGATAGATGGCCGGGCAGAGGTCCGCGTCCTCCCGGCCGCGTACCCGGTAGAAGGGGTAGCCATTTTGGCTGTCCCGCTCCACAGCCACCACACCGTCCAGCCTGGCCAACGCGTCCCGCACGCCGGCCACTTCCTGATTCAGGACGAGGATAGCGTTGTGGGTGGTGGCCAGCTCGGAAATGCGGGCGTCGGCCCGCACCTGACCGTTCATCAGGATCAGGACCCGGTCGCAGAGGGCTTCGACCTCTGACAGGATGTGGGTGGAGAAGAGGATGGTGGCGTGCTGGGCCAGTCGGCGGATCAGGCGGCGGATCTCCACGATCTGGGTGGGATCCAGCCCCACGGTAGGTTCGTCCAGGATCAGCAACTTGGGCCGATGGAGGATGGCCTGGGCCAGCCCGACCCGCTGACGATACCCTTTGCTCAGCTGGCCGATGGGCTGGGTCAGGCGGTCGGTGAGGCCGGTGGCGTAGACGGCCCGGGCGATGCGCTCGTTCTGCTCCGCCGGCGGCACCCGCCGCAGATCGGCCATCAACTTCAGGTAGGCCTGCACCGACAGCTCGGGGTAGAGGGGGGCATTCTCGGGCAGATACCCGATGTGCGCCTGAACGTCCTGGGTTTGGGTCAACACATCGAAGCCGGCGATGGTCACCTGGCCTTCGTCCGGCTGCAGATAGCCGGTGAGGATCTTGATGAGGGTGGTCTTGCCTGCGCCATTGGGGCCCAACAGCCCGACAATTTCACCTTCTTCGATGGTGAAAGAGACATCGGAGAGGGCCCGGATGGTTCCGTACGCCTTGCTCACGCCATGGACATCGATCATGCAGAGCCTCCACAGTCGCTTGGCCGTCGAAGTCTCAGGGGGAGTGTGTCCGTCTAGAGCAGTCGGGCCTTAAGCCCCCGGGCCGAAATTCGGCGGCCTTACCGTCTCTGACGAAATTTTGGGCGGAAACTGGCGGCGAATTTCAGCCGGGATCTACGACTGCGTCCATCCTGGATGATACCCAGGATTCCACGACAACTGTATATTATTCTCTTCCTGGATTAGTGCAAGATTAGTGGTGTGTAAGTGTTTTGTTAGCGCGGTCAGTGAAGCACCATGCCCCGGGATCCTGGGGCATGGTGCTTTTTCGGTGGTGGGGAGAATGGGAAAAACCAGGGGGTGGACACTCTCGCCGGGGCCGCGCTTCTGGGTGGCCCGTTTCAGGAGAGGAGAGAATGGAGAAAGGCCAGATCTTCCACAATGAGCCGGTCGGCGGCCCCGTGGTCGCTGTACTCGGCCGTGAGGCAGATGGGCCCGCGGTAGTCCATGGCTCTGAGCCGCTCGACCACTGTGGGCCAGGAGGCCCGGCCATGACGGCCGGAGGTCCAGTAGACTTTCCACTGGGCGAATTCTGCCTCGGGGCCATTGGTGCGCTGCCAGAAGCCGTTTTTGAGGTTGACGCAGCACAGGTACGGAGCCACCACGTCCAGGGCGGCGTCCAGGTCCATGCCCTGGAGCGCGTTGTGGGCCGCATCCCAGATGGCGCCCACGTGGCGGGAATCGTAGTCCTTGAGCAGGTGGTACAGCCCCAGCTCATGGACGGCGACGAAGTTGCCTGCGTGGTTCTGGACGCCGATCTGCACCCCGTATTGCTCGCAGAGGGGCAGGGCCGCATCCAGCTGCTCTCGGGCGGCCCGTTCTGCCTCCCAGTAGGGCAGGTTTCCCCGGCGGAACATCACCCGGTTCATGGAGACGCCGGCCTCGGCACAGGCGGCGTAGAGCCGCTCGTCGTCCAGGGGCAGATCGGCGGTGATGTTGAGAATCTGTACCCCCTCCTCCCGCAGGATGGCCGCGGCCTTGGGCAGCTCCCGCTCGATGGAGTCGGGCTCCACCGGGAAGCCGGGGCGCACGGGCAGCTCGATCCAGGTGAAGCCCAGGCGGCGCACGTGGGCCCCCAGCTCGGGCAGGGAGAGGGATTTCCAGGGTTTGACGAAAACGGCGAGTTTGTTATCCGCCATGGATTCACCTCCTGGCAACAAAGTGCTCATCTCTTTGTCAGTGTCTTTGGAGCGACCCACCCGCCAACATCGGCGCAATTTGTGTATGCTGGGGACCGGTCAGGCCATGGTCTCCAACATCTCCAACCGGACCTCGTAGCGCAGGGTTTCGTCGGCGAAGAAGGATTCCAGCTCTTCCACCACAATCTGGCCCTGGCGGCGGCGGGCCTGCACCGAGGCGCCGGCCACGTGGGGGGTGACGATGACGTTGTCCAGTTGTAAGAATGGGCTGTCCGAAGGCAGGGGCTCCTGGTCGAAGACGTCCAGCGCCCCCTGGATGCGGCCAGTGCGCAGCTCGGCCAGCAGCGCGTCCTGATCCACGGTATGGGAACGGGCAGTGTTGATGAAGATGGCGCCGTCGGGCAGGAGCTGCAACTGGCGTGAACCGACCATGTGGTAGGTCTCCGCGGTGGGCGGCGCCTGCATGGTCACGATGGGGCAGCCGGCAAAGAGCTCGTCCAGCTCCACTTTGCGCACACCCAGCTCGGCGGCGCGGGAGGGGGGCAGGTAGGGGTCGTAGACCCACACCTCGGCCTTCAACGCGGTCAGGAGCTGAATGACGCAGCGGCCGGTGTAACCGGCGCCGACCACGCCCACCCGGTTGCCCGCCAGCTCCTGGCCCATCCCCTGTTCTTTCACCTCCCGCCAGGGCGTGCCGGCCTTCAGGAGGCGATCCAGGATGTGCACCCGACGCAGGCAGATCAGGATCAGGGTCAGGGTCATCTCGGCCACGGCAGGGGCGATGGCAGCCGCGGCATGGGTCACGGCGATGCCCCGCTGAAAGACCGCAGGCGGGAGCATCTTCTTGATGGAGCCGGCTGAGTGGGCGATGAGGCGCAGGCGGTCGGCCGCATCCAGCACTTCGTCGGTGAAGGGGGGAGAGCCCCAACCGGTGACGACGGCATCGTAGCCGGAAATCCGGGCGGCCAGTTCTTCTGATGACCAGTTGCGCTCCTCGGGGTTGAACGTGACATCGGCCAGGGCCCGCAGCCGGGCATCGGCCTCGTCGCTGAAGAGGGTCTGGTAGAGGCTG
The DNA here is from genome assembly GCF_006569185.2 of Litorilinea aerophila. NCBI lineage: Bacteria > Bacillati > Chloroflexota > Caldilineae > Caldilineales > Caldilineaceae > Litorilinea > Litorilinea aerophila. Next base: position 97,178 of record NZ_VIGC02000016.1, read on the forward strand.
GGTGGTGTGAGAACCAGGACTTTGGGTTTTGCGGTCATCATTTCGTTCCTTCCAGGGAGTGGGCGTGTTGGGTAACCCATTGGGCAAAGTCTTCCATCTCGTCCACCCGCAGGCCCAGGCCGGCCCCCTGGAGGGAGTCGGTGCGAATGTGGCCATTGCGGACGTGGACGATATGGGGATGGATGGTTGCTTCCCGGGCGTTGGCGGCGGGAAAGAACTGTCGGGAGTTGGCCTCCACCCCCAGGATGGGGTGGCTGCGCGCGGCCAGGCCCACCGACTGGAGTAGGGCCAGGGAGGGATTGGTCAGGTCCTGCACCGCGTAGGGGATGTGGGCCAGCTCGGCCATGGTCAGGAAGAGGAGGTCGGCGGAAAGACATTTGCAGCTCTTGAGGGCGATGCCGGACCAGCCCAACGCCAGGGCCCGCTCGAAATCCTCCAGGGAGGCCAGGCTTTCGTCGATGAGGACCGGTTTCAGCCGGGCCAGGCCGCGCATGTCCCAGCCGTGGGCAGAGAGATCTCGGCCGGTGGGCTGCTCCAGGTAGAGGATCTCGTCGTAGACGTGGGGGGCCCTCTCCTGGATCTTCCGCAGGTATGCCACCATGTAGTCGGGAGACTCGCACTGCTCGTTGGTATCGACGGTGAGATAGGGGCGGGCCGGGAGATCCGGCCGCCGGCTCTCCCGCACTTCATGATAGACCCGGGAGACGGCCAGGGTCCGCTCCAGATCCCAGTCCAGGTCCCGCCCCTGGAGCTTGACCTTCAGGCAGTAGACCCCATCCCGCTCGATCCAGTCGTCCAGGGAATTGGGGATGCCGTCCTGGGGATACTCGTCGGTGACCTCCTCCCGGCGCAGCAGATCCAGGCCGCCCACCAGGTGAAAGATCGGCAACCAGGGGACGTAGCGTTGGCGCAGGAACTGGGCGGGGTAGACGCCCTTGTACTCAGGCCCCAGGTAGCGGGCCAGGTCAAAGCCCATGTGATCTGGCCCGTGGCCCAGGTACGAGTCCATGCCGTTGACCTGGCCGAAAGCGTCGTGGACGGCATGGTCCACAGGGCTGGCACAGATCAGCGCGCCCAGAAAGGGCATCTCTTCGTCTGGCGTCAGCCGGGCGCAGATCTGGCGGTTGAGGCGCTGGAGTTCGGCTTCGGACTCCATGAAGATCTCGATGGGGTGGCCGAAGTCCGGATAGGCGGACAGCAGGCGGGCGTATTCCTGAAAGAGGGTTTGCATCACCTGGTTTTTGGCTTCGTGGGAAGCCCTGGAGACGGGCCAGGCCCACAGGTCCATGAGGAACATGGCGCCCCATCCGGTGGCCACCTGGCCGCGACGGTTCTCCGCCGTCACCCGGGCATAGGCGATGGGCAGTTCATCCACCACTACCGCGCCGAACTTGAGGGGGGTGCGGCAGCGGGTCATGACGGTAAAGGTTTCGATGGCGCGGATGCGGATGTCAGTTTGCATGGTGTTTGATGTTGAAAATGAAAATCAGGCCTGAGATGATAGCTGATGCCGAAACTTTATACCGATGCTTCACAACGCTACACTTGAATCTGTGAGCTTGAATCTGTGAGCTTGCGAACATTTGACCCTGCTAACCTTTGACACCGCTCAAGGAAATTCCTTGAATGATGTAACGCTGCATGAAAATGAAGATGGCGAAAGTGGGCAGAAAGCCTATCACGGCCCCTGCCATGTCTAAACCGGCATCCCCGCCGGAGCGTGCGACAGTGCCAAGCCCCACCGTCAATGTAAGCAGATGAGCCCGTGAAGTCACCACCATAGGATACAAGAAAGCGTTCCAATTGCCCATAAAGCGCAATACGGCCAGGGTAGCCATGGCCGGCTTCAATTGGGGCAACAACACAGACCAATAGATTTGCCACAAATTGGCACCATCGATCGTTGCTGCGTCATCGTAGTCACGGGGGATGCTCAAAAACTGCTGGCGCATCAGGAAAGTGCCAAAGATGGAAGCGAACCAGGGGCCGATCAGCGCCGTGTAGGTGTTTACCAGGCCTAACTGAGATAGCACCACAAACTGAGGCACGATCAGCGCGGACTCCGGCATCATCAGGATGCCTAAAAACAGGGTAAAAATGAGCCGTTTCCCAATAAAATCGCCGCGGGCAAAAGCATACCCTGCCATGGTCGAGGTAATCACGCCCCCGACCGTGGATACGGTCGCCACATAAAAGCTATTGAACAGCCAGCGCAGCGCCATGGTTTTACTAAACAGGGTATGAAAATTTTCAAACGTGATCGGATCCGGCAGCAGATCGATCGGAAACGTGATAAAACGAATATTTTGGGTCAAAGAGACCGATATCATAATCAAAAAAGGGCCGGTCGTCGTGATGGCGACGAGTATCATCAACAGATAGATGAGCCCTTGTTTGATCCCTTCCTTGATCATGTTGGCCCGACGCCGATTGGATAGGCGTTGCTGGAGATTCAAATCAGATTCTACAAGCGTGGACTTGGCCGTCGCCATCTCAGCCTCCTGTAGCCGGCATCCATGCGGATTGACGCTGTACTCTCGGGGAGAAAACCAGGAGCTTAATACACTTCTTCACCGAAGCGCAGAAAGCGGGATTGGATCAGCGTAATAATCAAGATAATGATGAAAAAGAGGATCGATAAACTGGACGCATAGCCAAAGCGCCCAAAATTAAAGGCCTGGCTGTAAATGTAATAGACCACGGTCGTCGTGGCATAGACCGGCCCACCACCCGTCAGAATAAAGATGGAGCCGAAAACCTGGAGCGCACCGATGGTTGCCACGATGATGATGAAAGCCGCAGTGGGCCGCAACAAAGGGAGGGTCACATACCGATGCAACTTCCACCCCTCAGCGCCATCCACCCGCGCCGCGTCGTACATTTCGGTCGGGATCCCCTGTAAACCGGCCAGCCAGATCACCATGAAGTAGCCGAAGGCTTCCCACAGACTGATTGCCACAATGCTAGGCATAGCCTGGTGCACATCGATCAGGAACTTTTGTGGAGGAATCCCCACCTGCCCCAACAGAAAGTTAATGGGCGCATCCGGCCGTGGAGACAGGAAACGCCGGAAGACCAGGCTCAATACAGCGATCGAGGTCACGTTGGGCAGGAAGTATAAGGCGCGAAAAAATCGCATCCCAAAAAGGGGGCGGTTAACCAGGATGGCCACGAACAGAGATATCACCACCAGCAAGGGGATGTACATCAACGTGAAGTAGAAGGTATTGAGGACCGCCCGGTGAAGCTGGGGATCGGTCACCATACGCACCAGGTTGCCAAGCCCCACGAACTCCTTAGAACTAAGCAAATCGGTATCATAAAAACTGGTCTCGATCATCGAGATCCAGGGGATTAAATTGAACACAAAGAAAATAACGATGTTGATCAGAATGAACGGATACCAGGGTAACGACTGACGAAGTCGCTTTTTGAGGTTGTCGAAAGAGGTTCTGCGGTGGGCCATCGGGAAAGTGCTAGACATGGTCATAGCTCCATCATGATGAACGAAATCGAAGGCCTTTGAGGTCAACCCCCCATCCTTACGGTAGCTGCACTTTACGGAAGCGCAAAAGCGGAAGATGGCGGAGAGCCTCTAGACCTCAAAGGCCTATCCCTGTTCTTCGACTAGCCGTACTTCTCCTGAAGGAGGGCGGTCAGCTCTTTATCGATGGCCTCCAAAGCCTGCTCCACAGTCTCTTCGCCCAGGAGAGCCGCCTGGAAGTGAGGGCCACACACCACTTTACTTTCCTGCCACAGGGTGTTGGCGTCCACACCGGCAAAGAGATAGGGAGAGAACCGATTCACGTGCTCGAGCACGCACGGATCGGGGTTCCAGAACTCTTTGGCTTTGGTTCCGACCGGGATGGTGCCGGCCAGGTTGTTGTACATGCCGATCATCTCGGGCTGAATCATAAACTTGATCCACGTCACGGCGGCCTCTGGATGCTTGGATTGCTTGGTGATGGCCCAACCCTGACCGGATACAACGCCAGACACGGGCGATATCGAAGGATCTTTGCTGCGGGGATGCCCGATCACATATTCCAGCGCAGGATTGGCTTCGACGTCCTGGATGCAGGCGGCATCCTCCCGACGGGCAGTTACCTGCTCCAGCGCCAGCCAATAATCCGGCACGCCTTCCTGTTCATCCACACTGCCGACAGCCGTCTCCGGCGGTATCCATCCATTCTGATACTCGTTGACCCATCTCGTCAGCGCGTCGATTGCAGGTTGTTCTGTCATCCTCGTGCGGGTCCGGTCCTCGGTATACACAGTTCCACCTGCTTCGTGGACCATGGTGAGCCATTCCGACCAGCTAAAGGTGGTATAAGCCTCCAGGAAAAGCCCTTTTTCCTTGGCCTGCGCGCCCAGGGCCATCAACTCATCCCATGTAGCAAACTGGGCAGTCTCGGGATCATGGCCCAGATCGCGCAGAAGTGCGCCATTGTATGCGATACCGTTCACCTCGGCATCTGTCAAGGGCATGTACAGTTGGCCATCCAAGCTGGCCGCCTCGATTTCGGCCTCGCTATAGTCGGCCAGATCCTCGGGCGATAGGAGATCCGTCAGCGGGAGGATGACATCCTTCTCGATGTAAGCAGGAATCGTATCTGTGGTGGCAAACCAGATATCAGGCGCAGTCCCTGCTGCAGCCGCTGCATAGAGCTTCTCCCGACGCCCGCCCCAGGGCTGCACATCGATCTGGGGCCGAATATTCGGGTGTTTCTCCCGGAAGATCTCCATCATGGGCTTATAGACCAACTCCGCGTCATTCTCAGTGCGAGGATAGGTCCAAATCTCCAGGACGATCTCATCCCCTGTGCTCTCGCTCGCCCCACCCGATTGTGGAGCTGCGGCAGGCGCACACCCCACGACCAATGCAGCCCCGCTGACCAGGGCGGAAAGGCGCAGAAACTCCCGCCGTGTCAATCCTACACCAACACCCCGTGCTTTGCTCTCAGGAGCCATCGTATCCTCCTTTGCAATACTTAAAGTGAAAGTAGACACGCAAAACAACCATCAGCGCACAAACCTACACTGAATTACAAATTGTCAACACGTGCCTTTGTGCCGCTGAATCGGACATACAGGCAGCGTTTCAAGAAATGGAATGGGAGAGACGAAATATCTCGACGGAGACGATTCCAGGGTATCACAACACAACCACTTTGTCAATATCAATTACAAAATAAATGATCCAAAAAGCCACACGCACCTCTCACAGCAAGCCTGGCATCCGCAACCCTCGGGTAAACCAACCGGGGTCAATCGGAGGATGCGGCAATCCACACCTGGCACACCTCGCCACTTTTGCATTTCTATTGACAAACAAGGGGTCTTGTGTTATCTCAGAGGGGAGTTTGGCAATCCCGCCAGAAGCGACTACGATTAATACTCCATAAAATACTCCCATGCCGGTATAAACTCTCTCGGGGCACCCATTGAATCCGTTTCGCATCGACTCTTGAACGTCCACCACCGCACGGAGCGACGAAATTGAACCAACGTGCTGGGCAACCAGAATTGTTGAAGGAGATCAACCGAGCCCGGCTTTTTGACGAGCTCAAAGCGGCCCGCGTCCTCTCCCGGCCCGAGCTGGCCCAGCGCACCGGCCTGAGCCGGGCCGCTGTCACGGTGTTGATGGAGGATCTCATCAAAGTGGGCGTGGCCCGGGAGAGTGGCCTGGGCAATTCCACCGGGGGGCGCCCGCCGGTTCTGCTGGAGTTCAACCCCGACGCAGCGTACGCCATCGGCGCCCGCATGCGGGACAGCCAGTGGGGCATTGTGATGACCAACCTGGACGCCCAGGTCATTCACTCTCTGGATGTACCCATCCCAAATTCGACCCCAGAAGCTGCAGTGCGCTCCCTGTGCGACGGGGTGCGGGCCCTCATGGCCCAGGTCCATGAGGCGCAAATCTTACCGGCCCTGGGGGTGGGAACGCCAGGTCTCGTGGATATGTCGACCGGGGTCATTAAATCGGCTGTAGACGTGGGGTGGTTTGAGGTCCCTTTTCGGGATATGGTTGAAGAAGAACTGGGGATGCGCACGTTTGTGGCCAATCGCAGTAAGGTGGGCGCCCTCGCCGAACTCTGGTGCGATCCCCAGCCCGGCATCACAGAGATCATCTACATCTCCATCGGCACCGGTATCGCCGCAGGCATTGTCCACGAGAATAAACTCTACATCGGCGCCAATTCCAGTGCCGGGGAGTTGGGCCATGTGACTGTCCTGCCGGACGGACCGCTGTGTCCCTGCGGCAATCGTGGCTGCCTGCAACAACTGGCCTCTGGACCGGCCATCGCCAACCGGGCACGGGCCGCGCTCCGCAGCGCGGAAGATAGCTTCCTGCGGGCTTTAACCGGCGATCACCCCGAACGCCTTACCGCATCGACCGTCTTTATGGCCGCGGAAGCCGGCGATCCCATCGCCCAACAGGTTGTCCTGGAGACGGCTCAATATCTAGGGCTGGCCATCGCCAACCTGATCAATTTATTTAACCCGCAGCTGATCGTCATCGGCGGCCCCGTGGGGCAGGAAGGGCGTATCTTATTGGATCCCCTGCGGGCAGAAGTACAACGTCGGGCCATGGCGTACCCCCTGTCGGCCCTCGAGATCGTGATGAGCAACCTGGGCCAATATGCCGGCGCCATTGGCGCTGCCGTCCTGGTCCTGCAACATGCCAGTGAGCTCATTTTTGCACGCCATTGAGTTCATCCATTGGTTGTAGTGGCAGATGCTTTCATACTATAATTTCTCCAGAGCGCGTTTCCCCCGAAGGAGAAGTCGATGAGCATCATCAGCATCATCCAGGAATTCCCGCCAGAGCTGCAGCCCTCCATGCTCAAGTTGATAGAGGCCCTGGAGCGCGATCTGCGGGAAAAATATGCGGTGCGTCGGGAAGACTTCGATGCCCTCCGTGCCACTGTCCAGGAGCTGGCCGAGGCTCAACGCCGCACCGAGCAACGGGTCGAGGAGCTGGCCGAGGCCCAGCGCCGCACCGAGCAACGGGTCGAAGAGCTGGCCGAGGCCCAGCGCCGCACCGAGCAGCGGGTCGAAGAGCTGGCCGAGGCCCAGCGCCACACCGAGCAACAGGTCAGCCGCCTGGAGGAGGCAGTGTCGGCACTGGCCGAAGCCCAGCGCCGCACCGAGCAGCGGATCGAAGCGCTGACGGAGCGCATGGATCGCCTGGTGCAAACCATGGAGCGCTTCCAGGACGCCCTGGCCAAAAACACAGGGTGGCGGCTGGAGCAGTCGTATCGGGAAAAGGCCTATGCCTACTTCGGCCGGGTACTCCGGCGCGTCCGGATCGTGCCCATCCAGGAGATCGAGGAGCAGCTCGAGACGCTGCCCCCTGCCGACCGGGATGAACTCCTGCTGCTGGACCTCATTGTGCGAGGACGCCCCCGTGACCTGGATGTGCCCACCGACGTCTATCTGGCCGTGGAAGTCTCCTCTGTGGTGGACCGCAATGATGTGGAGCGGGCACGGCGCCGCGCCGCCATTCTACGCTCCCTGGGCCATGTGGCTGTCCCCGTGGTGGCGGGAGAAAACGTCTCCCAAGGGGGCATGAACCGCGCCCGGGAAGACCACGTCGCCCTGTTCCAGGATGGCACGTACCAGTTCTGGGACGAAGCCCTCCAACACGCGCTCAACCAATAGCCGGCTCTGCTGTAAAAAGGTCAAAGGCTCATCTCCCAAATGTGTGCGAACCTGTTTGGTTCCCTGTGAAACCAGGATGGATCGCGCATATTTGTGGTAGATGAGCCAAGGTCAAAAATATTGTCCTACCGGGACGTCATCCTCCCGTTGAAAAATACCCGGATCCCAGTAGTGCTATCACTGCCTGGTCGGTGGCATGGGTATCTCCACGTCGAAGCCGGGACGGCTCTTGGTCCGTGCCGGTTCGTCTTCTGCCTCCTCCTCTGTCAGGGACACCACGGGCTGACGCTGGCTTCGGGCCGTGCGGTCGAAGAGGATGGCGTGGACGAATTTAGGACCATGGACCCCCAGGGTCAGGTTCATCTCGATATCGGCCGATTTGCTGGGACCGGTGATCAGGGCTAGGTTGGCGTGGCTGCGGACGTAGTCCACCAGGTGATGCGCCTCCCGCTCTTCGGCCAGCCAGTCCTCCATGGTGGGATAGAGCCGGTCGAAGGGGATCAGGGCAATGTGGCGTAGGGGCAGGAGGCTGGCCGCCCGGCTGGTGCCCGCGCCAGAGGCGACCAGCATGGAACCGGTGCTGGCGAAGGCGGCCTCCACGCCGGTGATCCCATAGCGGATGGCCCGCACAGCTTCCCGGCTTTCGGCCGTGAGCAGGGCGCGGGGCGCCACCAGCTGAATCTCCATGTCGGCCAGGGCCACGTCCAGCCCCGGGATGGGCAGGCTGGCCGGATCCCAGGCCAGGACGCTGCGCTCCTGGCCGGTGACGACGACGGCGCCTTTGCGTTGCAGCTTTTCTTCCTCCATCCACGCCAGAAGACGGTTGATGAGGGCCAACCGGGCTTCGGGCGCAGTCTCCACCACCTGGTAGCTGCCGTGGAGTTTCTCCAGCTCCTGGCCGAAGCGGTGGGCCAGCTCCACCTGGGTGCCGCTGGCCGAGGTGACGGTCATGCGGGTTTCCGGTGTGAGGGGCTCTACCCGGGCCGGCGGGAAACGCAGGTCCGGCCGGGCCAAAGTCTGGCGCAATTTGCCCAGAATTTCATCGCGGGCTTCCACGGTCAACCTCCTCGTTGGATGGTGCGGCGACGGGCCATGCGCTCCGCCCACAGCTCCCGAAAGCTCTTTTTGGCAAAGGGCGGGAAGTCCCGGCTTTGGGTCCAGGCTGAAAGGGGAGGCGGCATGAACTTCAGGTTGCCGCCGCTGAGTGCGGCCATGGTATTGCTGGCCAGGCTGGCCAGTTTGCCCGCGTTTTCATAGCTGCGGCGGCTGCTCATGGTGCGGACGAAGATTTCCATGGCCTGGCGTTCCAGCCAGGGCGCCTGGTTGGCCTCCACCTGGTCGCTGCGCAGGTCCAGCAGTAGCCGGGGCAGGTCGATCTTCACCGGGCAGGCGTCCCGGCAGGCGCCGCAGAGGCTGCTGGCGTGGGGCAGCTTCTCCGCGTTGGTCACCTGGGCCGGCAGCAGAGGGCTGATCACCGCGCCGATGGGGCCGCTGTAGGTGCTGCCATAGGCGTGGCCGCCAATCTCCCGGTAGACGGGGCAGACATTCAGGCAGGCGCCACAGCGCACGCAGAGCAACGCCTCGCCGTAGCCCCGGGCCAGCATGTCGCTGCGGCCGTTGTCCAGAAGCACCACGTGGAACTCCTCGGGCCCATCCACGTCCCCCTCCCGCCGGGGGCCGCTGGTAAGGGAAAGGTAGACGCTGCACTGCTGGCCGGTGGAGCTGCGGCACAGGGCCTGGTACTGGAGGAAGGCGTCCTCCACCGTGGGGACCAGCTTCTCGATGCCCATGACAGCCACGTAGACCCGGGGCATGGAGGTGACCATGCGGCCGTTGCCCTCGTTGGTGACGATGCAGACGGTTCCCGTCTCGGCGATGGCGAAGTTGACCCCGCTGATGCCCATCTCCGCGGTGAGGAACTCCTGGCGCAGGCGAGCCCGGGCGATGGCGCACATCTGCTCGGGATCCAGGGTGGGGGGCATGTCCAGCTTCTCCTGGAAGACGGCGCTGATGTCCTCCAGCCGTTTGTGGACCACCGGCGCCACGATGTGGCTGGGCGGCTCGCCGGCCAGCTGGATGATATACTCGCCCAGGTCGGTCTCCACCACCTTCAGGCCAGCCTCCTCCAGGGCCTGGTTCAGGTGGATCTCTTCGGTGACCATGGACTTGGACTTGACCACCTTCTGGACGTTGGCCTGGCGAGCGATCTCCAGAACGATGGCCTGGGCCTCACTTGCGTCCCGGGCCCAGTGGACATGGCCGCCGTTGGCCGTGATGTTACGCTCCAGCTCCTCCAGCAAATCCGGCAGGTTCCGCAGGACGTACTCCTTCATCTGGCGGGTTTGGTCCCGCAGCCGCTGGCCGTCCACCGCGGTCATGGCCGCCACCCGGGCGCTGCTGAGGCGGACGGTGGAACGGCTGAGTGCGGTTTTCAGGTGTAGATTCTGGAGGGCAAGCTTCACCCGCTCTTTGTAAGGCGCGTGCAGGTCGATGGTGGATGTGGCCATGGTGCTCTCCTCTCAACGAATGTCCTGCCACCGGCGGGGCTGCTGGACCGCCTCCTGGTCTGGCGCCGGGGGTGGAGGTGGGGCTTCCACGTCCACCTGGCTGTTGAGGATCTGGGCGATGTGGACCGCCCGGCAGTGCTGTCCCTGGCGGCTGAGCAGACCGTTGATGTGGGTCATGCAGCTCACGTCGCACAGGGCGACCACGTCGGCGCCGCTCTGGGCCAGGTAGCGGGCCTTGCGCTGGCCCATGGCGGTGCTGATGCCGGCATTTTTGATGGAAAAGAGGCCGCCAAAGCCACAGCACTCCTCGGCGCCGGTCAGCTCCACCAGTTCCGCGTCCTGGACGTTGGCCAGCAGCGTCCGGGGCTGGGCATCCACCTGGAGCTCCCGCAGCAGGTGACAGCAGGCGTGGTAGGTGACCTTGCCGGGAAAGCGGGCGCCGGTGTCGGTCACGCCCAGGACATCCACCAGGAATTCGGTGAGCTCGAAGGTGACCGCGGCCAGGGACTCGCAACGGCGCCGTTCGGCCGGGTTGGCTGCGCTGTCGAAGAGGGTGGCGTAGAAGTGGCTGGTCATGGTGGTGCAGCTACCGCTGGGCGCCACGATGGCGTCCACCTGGCCCTGTTCCACCAGGGGACCGAAGATCTCCAGGAAGCGCCGGGCCAGGACCCGGGCCTCGTCCCGGTAGCCGGCGTTGAAGGCCGGCTGGCCGCAGCAGGTCTGTTCTTCCGGGAAGATGACCTCGACGCCATGGCGCTCCAGCAGCTCCACGGTGGCCATGCCCACTTCGGGGTAGATCATGTCGACCATACAGGTGACAAAGAGGGCGACGCGGCGGGGTGGTTGCTCGAAGGTTTTCCGGTGCATGATCGATTCATCTCAGCAGTCTGGCGTAAATACCGCGGCGGAAATCTGACTGCGCTGACTGGAGGGGACGCTACCGGTGAATGTCCGCCGGGATTTACGCAGTCGGTTCACAAAAGTGGCAGCACGGCCGACTGGGCAGGCAGGGTTGTCACTTCCACCCGGTCGCCGTGCATGAAGCAGTTGATCTCGCTGCGGATGCCCACCCCCCTGGCTTCGCCGCTGTCGTCGAAGTCGTAGCCGGGCAGGTAGATGCCTGGCTCGATGGTGAACATCACGCCGGGGATGAGACGGCGCTGGTCCTGGGTTTCCAGGTTGTCGATGTTCACGCCGACGAAATGGACCTGGGTGCCCAGGCTGTGGCCGGTGCGGTGGATGAAGTGGGGGCCGAAGCCGGCGTCGGCGATGACCTGGCGACAGGCGTCGTCCACCGCGTAGCCGTAGACAGGCCGCCCCGCGTCCAGTTCAGCCTGGATGTACGCCACCGCCCGGTCCCGGGCCGCGGCCACCACCTGGAAGACGTGCCGAACTTTGGGCGGTACCTCGGGGCCGCAGTAGGCGGTCCAGGTGATGTCGGCAAAGCAGGCCTGGGGATCGCCCTGCTCTCGGGCCCAGAGGTCGATGAGGAGTATGTCGCCCGGGCGGATGGGCCGGCGGCGGTCGGCGGAAGGCGCAAAGTGGGGGTTGGCGGCATCGCCGTTGACCGCCACGATGGGCGGGTGATCACTGTCCATGTTGGCGGCGGCGAAGCGCTCCAGGATGAACTGCTGGACGTCGTAGTCGGTGATGGAGTCCCCAGTCTGGAGCCGTTGGGCGACCAGGGCGAAGGCCGCGTCCTTGGCCGCCAGGCAGGCTTCTGCCGCGCGGCGGTGGCTCTGGAGCTGGCCCAACGTCAACACCGCCTGCACCTGCTGCACCAGGTCGGCGCTGCTGACGATCTCCGCGGCGGTTGCGGCTTCCACCAGCTCCTTGGTGCCCGCGTCCACGGTGCTGACGTAGGGGATGGCGCCCTGGGGGCTGTACTCCATGGCAATGCGGGGCCGGCGGCCGTCCGCGCCGACAACCAGCCGGGCCAGACGTTCCCGCAGCTGGCGCCAGCCCACATAGGTCAGGATCGGGTCGGTCACGTGGGCGAAGGTGGTGGTTTCGATGGCATGGACCAGCCAGGTGGGCTCTCCCTGGGCGGGAATCCAGAGGAACCAGCGGCGGGTACCGCTGTGGCGCAGGCCGGCCACGTGGAGGGCGATGGGGTTGGTGCCCCGGAAGTCGTAGAGCAGCCAGCCATCCAGCCCATTTTCCTGCAGGTAGGCTTGAATTCTGCTTCGGTTCACGGTTTGGATCCCACGGCAGAACAGGTGAGAAGCCCCGGGGAGGGCATCGGTTCGTCTTGACCAATCTGGCATGTCCATTATGGCACGGTTTAGGGCGGACGTCCAATTGCCGGTGGGAATTGGTATGGATCTGACCTCGAACGTCTGTTCTGTCAGGCCGGGAAAAATTTGACAGGGCCCGCCGTTCTGGTACAATGGGGGCAATCAATTTGGGCGAGCCATATGGTGTGACCACGCCTCTTCCGTGGCGGCCCCTCACTATCTCTCACAGTCGTGGTTGAACCCCATCGCCCCAGGCGATGCCAACAATACCCCCGTATTTTTCACGTCCAAAGGAGGACTCGATGTTTCAGCAGATCATGCTCGTCGGCAATCTGGGCAGCGATCCGGAGATGCGGTATACGCCCAGTGGCGTGCCTGTGGCCAGTTTTAGCCTGGCCGTCAACCGGGTCTGGAACAGCCAGGATGGCCAGCGCCAGGAGAAGACCACCTGGTTCCGGGTCACGGCCTGGCGGCGGGACGCGGAATTGGTCAGCCAGTATCTGAGCAAGGGGCGTCAGGTATTGGTCTTGGGCGAGGTGGAAGAGGCCCGTCCCTGGACCGACCGGGATGGTAACCTGCGCGCGTCCCTGGAGGTGACGGCCCGGACCATTCGCTTCCTGGGTGGTCGGGACGGCGGCGGTAGCAGCTTCAGCGCCGATCCGGGCGCCATGGCCGGCGGGGAGGAGCAGCTCAGCGACGAGGACATCCCGTTCTAGGCCGCCGAAGACGATTCTGTTACATCTGCCACACGCGAAAAAATGCGCCAGTGATATCCTGGCGCATTTTTTATGGGCCTGATTCCGGCGCGCCCGGGGACTCCCCTCTCCATCTCTGTGGTGAAATACCCCTCAATACTTGTAATCCTCTCGCACGGGGCTGAAGACGTCCAGCGCGCGGGCGTCTTGGTCACCGGCCACCACGGTGTGTTCCACCCCGCCGGGGATGACGTACATGTCACCCGGGCGCAGGGTCCGGGTCTCCCCGCCGACGGTGAAGGTCAGCTCCCCTTCCAGCACAATGCCGGCCTGTTCGTGGGGATGGCTGTGGGGCGGCACCACCGAGTGGGCTGGCAGATCCACCAGGGAGAGGAGCATCTTCTCCCCCCAGAAGGTCCGGGCGGTGATCCCGGCGAAGAGTTCCTTGCTTTCCCGCTCTTCGGGCGTGAAAAAGTACATGGCGCTCTCCTTTTCCATTGAGGATGTGAATATGCTGAGTTATATGGGTATGCAGGTGATACGTTGACGCCGTGCGGCCATCCGGCCGCGGCCGCAGTCGTGGGCCGGATCAGTGTACTATGGATCGGGATGGCGGGCAACGCATCCCAATGGCCCGGGTGCGTCCCGGATTTTTTTGGGGCCCAACGTGCTGCGGCCGCCGGGGTCCCCGGTGCCATTTCCCTCGCATCACCGAGGCCGTAGGTCCCGTTTCCAGACGGGACAGCACCCGTGCGGTATGGATACCGCACCTGCTGGCTATCGGCTGACCAGGGGGATGAAGACCTGTCGGCTGGTATCGCTGCTGCCGCCGGGGTCGGCCGTTGGGGAAGGTTGAGGGGCGGGCGTCGCCTGGGGTGTAGGGGTCGGCCCGGCCTGATCGTAAATGGGCGTCAGATCGGTCCCCTGGACGATGCCCAGGGGCTGGTAGTCGGTGTAGCCGGGGAAGATGGTACCCAGGTTGGGGTTGCCCAGCCGCCGAATGAGGAGTTCGCTGAGCACCCGGCGGTAGTCGGTGGTGATCTCCAAATCCCGGCGGTCGTAGAGCTGGTCGGTGTGGAGGCCGGGCCATTGGCCGTAGACCCTGCCGCCGTTGACCTGGCCGCCCAGGACCAGCATCACGTTGCCGTGGCCATGGTCGGTGCCCCGGCTTTCGTTGGCCCGGAAGCTGCGGCCGAATTCGCTCATGACCACCATGGTGAGCCGCCGGGTGTGGTCCGTGCCGTTGACGTTGCTCAGGTCGGTGTAGAGCGCGGCCAGCCCCTGGGAAAGCTGCCCCAGCTGCGAGGCAAAGTAGCCGCCGCCCTCATCCCCCTGGTACTCGTGGGTATCCCACCCCCCCAGGTCCACCGTGGCCACTCGCAGCCCGAGCTGCATCTTGATCATCTGGGCCACGCTCTGCAGGTTGCGGCCGAACTCGGTGTCGGGATAGGCGGCGCCGTTACCCGGCGTGTACTCGTCCGGGCTGGCCCACTCGATGACGTCCACCGCGTTGAGGGTCTGGAGGCCGGCCTGGTGCAGCCAGGTGCCACCCGCGTACATGTCTCGCAGGGCCTGGCGCATCCAACTGCCGTAGCGCCAGTGGCCGCCGAAGGAGAAGTCGTCTGGGCTGTTCATGCCAATGGATTCGTTGCTGCCGGCCAGGGAGGTGGGTTGCAGGTTGCCCACGGCCAGGGCCGGCAGGATGATCTCCGAAGGCAGGTTGCCGGCGGTCTGGAGGTGGCGGGTGAGCCAGCCGGTGGTGGCGCTCTTGCTGCCGGGCGTGCCCAGCTCCATGTACTGCATGGCATCGAAATGGCTGCGGGTGTCGCTGGTCAGGCCGGCCGCGTGGACGATGGCCAGCCGCTGCTCCTGGAAGAGTTCGTGGAGGTGGGCAGCCGCCGGATGAAGGCCGAAGAAGTCATCCAGGTTGAGGGCGGCATTGGTGCCGCTGGCCGGGATGGCAATTTCCCGCCGTTGGTCCTCGTAGTAACCCCGGTCGTCCCCGGCAATGGGCATGACCACGCTCAGGCCATCACATCCTCCCCGCAGAAAGATCACCAGCAGGATGTCCTGGTTGGGCTCGTCCTCGGCGCTACCGAAGGCGGTGAAACTGATGCCGCCGGTCATGGCGGCGATGGCGGTGGAACACCCCACGAGAAAGCCTCGTCGGCTGACTTTGAACATGCTCTATCAGGCTCCTTTGGCGGTCAGCGCCAGTGAAATGAAGGGGACATCAGGATCAGGCCCACCATGTAGCGTAGCCGTTCCTGGATCTGGTCGGCCGGTAGCTCGTAGTCCGGGTTGCGGCCGTGGGCCATGAACTCGACGATGGGCTGCCGTTCGTCTGCTGGCAGGGTCCGGCCCAGAATGCGATTGCTCCAGTAGTCCACGATCTCGTTGGGCGTTTTCTTGCTGGCCGGCATTTGGGTTTCGGGCTGCAGGCGGTAGTCATCCTTGTTGGGGCCGTCGCCGCCGTAGGTCCAGCCCAAGAGCCAGTTACAGCGCCGCCAGCGTTGCAGCATGGGCATGGTGCTGGACCAGGCCTCCTTGAAGTCCGGGTAGCCGTCGGGCGGATGCCAGCGGAAGAGCCGCTGGCCGGAGTTGCCGAAGTTCCAGAGGAAGCTGTCGGTGGGCTCGAAGTCCGCCTGGGTGGCCCGCAGCATGGCCACCACGTACTCGAAGGGCCGCTTGACCTTTTGTCCCCAGGTGGTGCGGAACTCGTCGGAAAGCAGGATGGTGCGCACCACCCGCTTGAGCTGGTCGGGCGCATCCTTGTGGGCCAGGAAGACGTCGGCCGCGGCCTGGACCACGCTCTCGGGTGGGTGGTCGGCGATCAGGCGGCGGCAGAGGCGCCGACAGACGTGGCGGGCCGTGCCAGGGTGGCTGGCCAGCAGGTCCAGGACGTCGTGGCCGTCTTTGATGCCCTGGTTGTCCGGGATGATCTTGCCCAGGACAAACTTCTGGTAGGGAAAGTGGCGGGAGGAGTCGAACTCGAAGAGGCCGGTGTCCATGTTCACCTGCCAGCCGGTGAAGCAGGTGGTGGCACCGTAGACGTCGGCGTCGATGTAGCCGACCCGGTTGCCGTTGCCGTCCACCAGGGCCGGGTCCTCTGGGCTGCGCACGCCCAGGTAGTTTTCCGCCCCCATGGTGTGGAGCTCGAAGAGCTCCCGGGCGTAGTTTTCGTTGGGGCTGCCGCCGCTGTTGGACTGGTTGTCCAGGTAGAAGAGCATGGCCGGGCTCTGGGCCACGGCTTCCAGCATCTGGCGGAAGTTGCCCAGCATGTGGCCCCGGATGACATCCCGGTCATAGTGGACGAAGACGGGGGCGATCCAATAGTCGAAGCCGTAGACGTTGAAGTGGTTGTGCCAGTGGTCGGCCAGGACTTCCACCAGCTGGCGTTTGCTGTAGACGGCCCGGATGAAGGTGGCTCGTTCCACTTCCCAAGCCGGCAGGTAGCGGTCCTGGTCGCCCTGGACGTGGTCGGCCCAGAGTTGGGCCAGGGATTTGTCCAGGGCGGTGAAACCGTAGGAGGCCAGGCGGGCTTCGCATTCGCTGTCGTCGATGGTCTCGGGGGCCAGCTGCTGCTCCACGTAGGCTTCCAGACGACTTTCCGGCGTGTCGCCCAGGGACTGGAACGCCTGCCAATCCTCGGGGCGGGGGCCGAAGGCCATGCGGTTGAAGACGATGACGGGCAGCGGCGGCAGGGAAGGTACGCCGGCGGCCGCTGCGAAGACAGGGTTGCGGGGAGAGCGCATGGCGGGCGGCGGTTCACCGGAGGCCGGCTGGGCCGCTACGGGCGACGTCTGGACCAGGGAAGCGGCCAGGGCGCTGCCGGCGATGGCGCCACCCCCCCGCAGCAGCCCACGTCGGTTCAGCCGTCTGGCATGCTCCGGTTGCGTGATTCGAGGGGCTTCAAGGGGGGAAGCCGAGTCGGGCATGAACTCCTCCTGGGGTCTGCGTGCAATACACTCAAGCCTTGATTTCCAAGCCCTTGACGGTTCGAGCAACCTTTCAAGCACTTGCCGATTTCGGTCAGCTATACTAGCATAGGATCCAGTTGCTGGACCCACCGCTTGCACTGCTCCCAGGCTACTACAACCTGCCGTCCACACCACGGCCCACCGGCATCATGGGCGAAGAAGCATAGCCGTGGATCCACCACCTGCCCATGATGGCCCATCCAGGCAGGCAAGACAACCGTCATCGGTCGTAGGGTCTGCCGGCCATCTGACGTACCCGTCTTCATCCAGGCGCGCCCGCCCCAAGAGGGCAACACCCCAGAGACAGGGGAAAATTTCCGCGTTTCCCTGGGTCCTCTGCGCTTCGGCAATGCTTTTGTTACACAAGTTGCTTTTGTCACAGACAAGTGAGGAGAACAGACAAAATGGCTCAATGGCATGCGGACACCATCGAAAGCAACGGCATTCGTATCCATTACACCCGCACGGGCGGGGATAAGCCGCCGGTGGTGCTGGCCCACGGCTTTTCCGATGACGGCCTGTGCTGGACGCCGGTGGCGGAGATCCTGCAGGCGGACTACGACGTGATCATGGTGGATGCCCGCGGGCATGGCCGCTCCGATGCGCCGGACGAGGGCTACACGCCGGCCCACATGGCGGCCGACCTGGCCGGCGTCATCACCGGCCTTGGCCTCCACAAACCGGCGGTGCTGGGTCATTCCATGGGCGGGTCGACGGCCATGGCATTGGCTGGGCTGTATCCGGAGCTGCCCGGGGCCATCCTGGTGGAAGACAGTGGGGCACGCAATTACATGGAGGACAATTCTGCCGAGGCCCAGGAACGGCGACGCCAGTGGCACGACCGCATGGTCAAGCTGAAAGGCATGTCCCGGGAGGCCCTGCTGGACTATGCCCGGACCAACATGCCCACCTGGCCCGAGGCCGAGCTGGGGCCCTGGGTCGACGCCAAGCTGCGCTTCAACCTCAAGGCCTTGAATCGTGGAGGAGCCACTGGGATGGATTGGGACCAGATCTTACGCAGCATCACCTGCCCGGCCCTCTTGTTGACGGCAGACCCCGAGCTGGGCGCCATGGTGACGGCGGAGCGCGCCGCCCAGATGCAGGCCTTGATCCCCCAACTTCAGGTGGTCCACATCCCCGGGGCCGGGCACAACATCCGTCGGGAACAGTTTGGCCCGTACATGGAGGCCGTGCGCAACTTCCTGGCCCAGGTGACCCAAGGCGCGAGGGGGTGACTGCCATGCTGGTTCCGTTGACGGCTGAACAACAACAGTGGGTGGATTCCACCCTGCAATCGATGACGCTCTCCCAGTGTGTGGGGCAACTGCTGTGCGCCTCCCATCCCCGTTTCACCACCGACGAGTGGCTGGCGCTGCTGGACCGGGTGCCCCTGGGCGCGTTGACCGTGCGCCACGTCTCCAGTCCGGAGTTGCGGGAGCAGATGCAGCGCCTGCAGGAGCGATCTCCGATCCCGCTCCTGGTGGCTGGGGATCTGGAGCACGGGGCCAACGCCCTGACCGACGGCACCCAATTCCCCTGGATGATGGCGGCCGGCGCGGCCGACGATGAAGCGCTGATGCGGCAGATGGGCCAGGCCACCGCCGCGGAGGCCCGCCACGCCGGCATCCACTGGACCTTCGCGCCTGTGGTAGACCTGAACTATAACTTCAACAACCCCATCACCAACGTCCGGGCCCTGAGCGACCAGCCGGATCGGGTGATCCGCCTGGCCACAGCCCTGATCCAGGGGATGCAGGCCGACGGGCTGCTGGCCGCCACTGCCAAGCACTTCCCCGGCGATGGCATGGATGACCGGGACCAACATCTGGCGACCACGGTCAACCACCTGCCCTTCGCCCAGTGGCAGGAGACCTACGGCCGGGTCTGGCGGGCGGTGATTGACGCCGGCGTGATGTGTGTGATGCCCGGCCACATTTCCCTGCCCGACTACCAGGGGTTCACCGACCAGCCGGAAGCCGCGCCGCCGGCCACCCTCAGCGCCCACCTGCTTCAGGATCTGCTGCGCAAAGAGCTGGGATTCGACGGCGTGATCATTTCGGACGCCTCCGGGATGATCGGCCTGACCACGCGCGTCCCCGGGGACGAGCGAGCCGTGCGGTGCATCCAGGCCGGCTGTGACGTCTATCTGTTTCCTGAAACCCTCCAGGACTATGAGCGGCTGTTGCAGGCAGTCCAGGAAGGACGCCTGGCCGAGGAGCGGGTGTGGGACGCCGCCCGGCGGGTGCTGGAGCTCAAGGCCCGGCTGAACCTGCACCGAGATCCCTTTGGGCCGAAGCCGTCCGACGCCGACACGGCCCGCCACCACCAGGCAGCCCAGGAAATGGCCGACAAAAGCATCACCGTCCTGCGTGGCGACGGCTGCCCACCGGCGGATCTCCAGCCTGGAAGTCGGGTGCTGACTGTGACCATCGGGGCGGTGAGTCCCTTCAGCCGGTTCATGCCCCAGCCGGAGCTCCCCATCTTTGACGAGGAGCTGCGCCGGCGAGGTTTTCATGTAACCCATCTCCTCAACCCGGGCGATGATGAGCTGCTGGCCGCGGCGGCCGCGGCCGATGTGGCTTTCGTCAATCTGCTCGCGCTCCCCTACATGGTGCTGGGGATCATCCGCAACCTGGTGGGGCACCTGGGATACTGGCGCTGGCGTTCGCTGTTCATGGATCATCCCCGTGTGTACTACACCACGTTCGGCAACCCCTACGTGCTGCACGAGATGCCCCACCTGCCCAACCTCCTGGCCGCCTATGGGGATGCCCCCGTCTCCCAACGTGCGGCGGTGAAGGTGTGGCTGGGCGAGCTGGAAGCCCGGGGCACCTGCCCGGTTCGGCTGCCCCAGGTACGCGTTCGCCCCCTGGCGGACTGAAGGGGGAAAGGAGGGCCCGGTGGAAAAGCCGGGCCTCCCTTGACTCGCCCGCAAAAAGGGGGTTCATCACCGCCGAGACGTAGAGGGTGCAGAAGAAGCCCAGAGAGCGCTCTGGGGGTGTTCTTGCTGTGGAATCATCCTTCAACCCGGTCTGCCAGCCAGTAGGCCGCTATGCCGCCCCCCACGAAACCGAAGAGATGCCCCTGCCACGAGATGCCCGCACGCAGGGGCAACAGGCCCCAGAGCATCCCCCCATAGACGATCAGGACCCCCACGGCCAGGGCCACAGCCCATCCGCGCCGTTCCAGGTAGCCCTGCCCCAAGAGAAAGCCCAGGTAGCCGAAGATGACGCCGCTGGCGCCCAGGTGAATCGTATTGGGCGAACCAAAGAGCCAGATGCCCAGGCCGCTAACCAGCGCAGCCGTTCCGGTCACCAGCAGAAAGGCCCGGATCCCCCGCCACAGCACCAGCCAACCCAGCACCACCAGGGGCGCAGTATTGGCCATCAGATGCCCCAGCCCACGGTGGAGGAGGGGCGCGATGAAGAGATGGCGCAGGCCGGCCTGGGTCCTCGGCCGGATGCCCAGGGCATCCAGGTGGCCGCGCCAGAACAAGAGGTCCGCCAGCTCCAACAGCCAGAGGACGCCCACCATGCCGGCCAAAATCCAGAAATGGGTGGTCAGAGTCCGGCGTAGGGTAGACAAATTTGACTCCTCTCCTCGATTGGTGTCGCCGCTCCTTTGCGCTAGAATGAAAGGTTGTGCAAAACCATGGGCCTGCGGGGGAAATGTCTCCTGCTGCAGGCCAGTTGCCCGGCGAAGGCGGGCGCATCCCTTGGAAATGGCCCCGGGAGTCCCGGGCAGGGTACGCGCTGTGTGAAGGAGGGGACATTGGCTTACTCGCTCAACGATCTGTACCAGCCGCTGCGCAATGTCATGCGCATCAACGGCGCCGTGGTGGGCCTGCTGTTGGGCCTGGCGCTGTTGTTGCTGCCCCGGGCTGTGCTGAGCGACTGGGGCATTCCCCTGGCGGGCGAAACCTGGCCCCTGCGGAGTACCGGAGCCCTTTTGCTGACCTATGGCCTCCATGCCTGGTTGGCGGCCCGGGAACCCATCATCACCCTGGCCAGCCTGGTGCACCTGCTGGTGACCAACGGCCTGCTGGCCCTGGTCCTGCTGGTAGCCTACCTGCAAGGGGAGCTGGCCGGCCTGCACCTGGTGGGGCGGCTGCTCCTGATCGTGATCTTTGCCCTTTGCCTGGCTGGCACCCTGGCCCCCCTGCCCTACCTGCGCCGGGAGCAACGAGCGTAGAACACGCCCCCGACCATCCAACAAACCGTCCAACAAGCGGTCGCAAAGAACGTGAAATTGGATGAACCCTTACCGACCTTGTGAATTCGTTCACATATCTTAAGGTGGATTCTTCCTCCTCCTTGTGGACAGAGAGCAGCATGGCGCCATGCTGCTCTCTGGTCGTTTCTGCATCCAAACCATCTGACCCTGTTACGCACTGCATTACGCACTGGAGCGCCGGAAGTTGCGGCGTGGGGCGCGTCCTCGCCGCCCTGCACCTGTGAGCGACGCTTTCGGGCGGGTAGGTGAGCCGTGCCGGTCCATCTGGGACCAACACGCTGAACCCTCTGGCGCCGGATAGACGTCCACTGAAGGGCTGTGCTATAGTAGGGTCAAATTCAAGGCGGCCCGTTACCTGCCCGTGGGAGACAATGCCAGTTGGGGCCGCCATGGCAGTCCCCCGGGCGGGAGCTGCCCACCCCGTTCGACGCCATACATCCAGACCATTTACATCCTGTTGCCGGAGGGATGCGACGACCATGAACCTGCTGAAACGACTCTGGGGGCGAACTACGCTGGATGGCGAAAAGCTGGCCGCCTCCGACGATCTTCAGGAGTATGCCCAGATCCATCTCCTGGCCGAATTCGTCGAAACCCGGCCGCTCCATTCCACGGCGGACCAGCAGCGGTGGAACCGGGTGTTACCCCGGCCGTATCAGGAGACCATCCAGCTCTTCCAAAAGCAGGGCTGGCTGGAGGCCAACACCCTGGATCAGTATCGGGTCACGCCGGCGGGGCGGCCCTTCGTCCAGCGCTACCGGGAGCGCCTGGAGGCCGAGAAGGCGGCGATCCTGCCCCAGGTTCGCCAGGCGCTGGAAGCCCGAGACACGAGCGAGGCGCTGGAGATCCGCCGCCGGTACGAGGCCCGCTTTCCCCTGGGCAAGGCCGATTGGACCGGGCCAGAGCCCCAGCTCAACCACAGTGCGCTGACCCGGCGCATTCTCTTCCTGGACCACTGGCTGTTGGAAGGGCTGAGCCTGGAGACGGTGGAGTGGCTCAAGCTCTATGCGGCGGAGCAACACCTGTGGGGCGCCCAGTGGCGGCTATCTCCCCAGGAAATCCCCGCCCACGTGGAGCAGGAACTGGCCACTTCAGGCCTGGATCCGGTGGAAGCCACCTTTTGGAAAGCCCAACAGCTCATCCTCTACGTGGAAAACCATGACACCTGGCAACGCTGCAAGGGTGGAGACCACGTGCGCCGGATGGAAATCGTGGGGCCAGATGACGAGCATACCTGTGAGCACTGTCGCCAGTTCCGGGGCCAGGAATTCCTGGTGGCCCGGGTGCCGGAACTTCCCCATCGGGACTGTACGTCTATTGTTGGGTGTCGCTGCCGTTATGAACCCGTGTTGGAAGTGGACGACGAGGATGGCCTGTGACAGAAGGACGGAGAATCGGAGCGTCCGTTTCCCGACGCTTCATCCCTGTGGTACAATGTTGTGCTGCGACCTGGGTTTGTGTCCAAGAGATTTGTAAGCAGTAACCTGGTTTTCCAGACACATCGCCAACCGATCACCCATTCACAGACAGCACGTACGGGGATAGTGATTCATGAGTTACGATGGCCGCATCCACACCGTCCGCATCGGCGAGGTCACCCGGCACCTGCCCCTCTTCCGGGTAGCCCCCAATGTGAACATCGCCATTTTCAACATGTTGGGGGATACCGAGGTGGTGGAGACTGCCGCCAGGAGCCTGGCCGCACGCATGCCCGCGGGGGCCGACGTCCTGGTGGTGCCGGAAGTCAAGGCCGTCCCCTTGGGCCACGCCCTTTCCGTGCACAGCGGCCTGCCCTATGTGGTGGTCCGCAAGATCAAGAAGCCGTACATGGCCAACTGCCTGGAAGCCGAAGTGACCACCATCACCACCGGCGTGCCCCAGCGGCTCTATCTGGACGGCAAGGATCTGCCCCTGGTGCAGGGAAAGCGGGTGGTGCTGGTGGACGACGTGGTGAGCACAGGCAGCACCCTGGGGGGGCTGCGGGCGCTGATGGAACAGGCCAAAGCCACGGTGGTGGCAGAGATGGCCGTCTTCACCGAGGGCAATGACGGCGACTGGCCCCACATCATTGCCCTGGGGCATTTGCCCATCTTTACAGACGCGTGAGATATGTCCGCACTGATTGAAAAACTGACCAAAGTAGCCGAACGCTACGACGAAATCAACCGGCTGATGGCCGATCCAGAGGTCCTGGCCGACTATCAACGCCTGAACGAGCTGGCCCAGGAACGCAGCGAGCTGGAGGAACTGGTCCAGACCTTCCGACGTTATCAGAACGTTGAACAGCAGCTCCAGGAGAATCGCATGCTGCTGGACGACCAGGACCCGGAGCTGGCCGAGCTGGCGGCCCAGGAAATTGAGAGCCTGGAGGCCGAACAGGAAGCCCTGGAAGAGCGGCTCAAGATCCTGCTGCTACCCAAGGATCCCCGGGACGACAAGAACGTCATCGTGGAGATCCGGGCCGGCACCGGTGGAGACGAGGCAGCGCTCTTTGCCGCGGAGCTCTTTCGCATGTACTCCCGCTGGGCGGAGGACC
This sequence comes from Litorilinea aerophila, assembly GCF_006569185.2. Classification (NCBI taxonomy): domain Bacteria; kingdom Bacillati; phylum Chloroflexota; class Caldilineae; order Caldilineales; family Caldilineaceae; genus Litorilinea; species Litorilinea aerophila. Next base: position 121,031 of record NZ_VIGC02000016.1, read on the forward strand.
ACAACTTCAAGGTGGAGCTGCTAAGCAGCAACGAGACCGGCATCGGGGGCTTCAAGGAAGTGATCTTCGCCGTGAAGGGCAAGGGCGCGTACAGCCGTCTCAAGTACGAATCCGGTGTCCATCGAGTGCAGCGGGTGCCGGTCACGGAAAGCCAGGGGCGCATCCATACCAGCGCCGCCACCGTGGCCGTGCTGCCGGAGGCCGACGAAGTGGAGATCGAGATTCACGACAACGACATCCGCATCGACATCTTTCGCAGCAGTGGCCCCGGCGGCCAGAGCGTCAACACCACCGACTCCGCCGTGCGCATTACCCACCTGCCCACCGGCATCGTGGTGTCGTGCCAGGACGAGAAGAGCCAGCTCCAAAACAAGATCAAGGCCATGCGTATCCTGCGTTCCCGGCTCTACGACATGGAGCAGCGCCGCCGGGAAGAAGAACTGGGCGCCGCCCGCCGCAGCCAGATCGGCTCCGGCGATCGCAGCGAGAAAATTCGAACGTACAACTTTCCCCAGAGCCGGGTCACCGATCACCGGATCAACAAAACCGTCTACCGCCTGGATGACGTGTTGAACGGCGATCTGGACGAGTTCATCGACGAACTGGCTCAAAACGAGCAGGCCGAACGCCTGCAGGCCCTCGCCGCTGAAACTGCATGAACCGCAAGCCCGACCCTCGGTCTTCCCCCCACCAGGCCCGGCGAAGCGCATCCGGGTCGGGCGCCTGCTGCTCTGTAGGCGCCCTCCCGGTACGCCAGCGCGGATGGTGGTACCCTATCACCAGGCATAACAGACGGCCATTGACGACACCGTTCCGAGAAATGCCGTTCCGAGAGATACTGTTACAAGAGATACAGTATAGCAATGCAGTGCAGACGACAAGGAGGTTGTCTTGGCTATCTTGCAGGTCAACGTTCGACCAGCAAACGGTTTTCGTCGTGGGTCGAGCCCGCAACGGCGCGAGCGGGGGACAGAAGTCTCCCCCCAGGCTGACTCCGACCACAACACGCTTCACAACGGGACCCAGCCTCTCCCGGACTCATCCCCGGCAGAGGCACGGCCAGAGTCCAGCGACCCCGCCACGCCCCTCTGGCAACGGATAGTGTGGACCCTGATGCCCTCCACCACCGTGGGGCGGGCCATCGTTTCGGCGACCCAACGCCTGGAAGAGGCCGGCAGCGATACGGCGCACCTGGACGCCCAGGTGATCCTGGCCCATGTGTTGGGGGTAGACCGAAGCTGGCTCTTCGCCCACTATGATTATAAATTGTCGGCGGCCCAGGCCAACGCCTACACCGAGCTGGTGGCCCGCCGGGTGGCCAGTGAACCGGTGGCCTACATCGTTGGCCGCAAGGAGTTCTATGGCCTGGAATTCGTGGTAGATCGCCGGGTGCTCATCCCCCGGCCCGAGACCGAACTCCTGGTGGACGCCGTTCTGGATCACATCCAGACCCGGCCCGATCCCCGGGTGCGCATGGCCGATGTGGGGACGGGAAGCGGCGCCATCGCTGTGGCCGTGGCCGCCAACTGCCCCACAGCCCAGATCTACGCCATCGACCTGAGCCCGGATGCCCTGGCCGTAGCCCGGCAAAATGTGGCGCGGTTGGATACCCGGGGGCAGATCACCCTCCTGCAGGGGGATCTACTGGCACCCCTGCCGGAAGCCGTGGACATCATCGCCGCCAACCTGCCGTACATCCGCCAGGACGCCTACGATACACTGGATGCAGGCATCCGGGAGTACGAGCCCCGGCTGGCGTTGGAGGCGGGCGAGGCCGGCCTGGATGCCATCGAGCGACTGCTGGCCCAGGCGCCCTCCCGGCTACGCCCAGGTGGGGTGATCTTCCTGGAGATCGGCCACGATCAGGGAGAGGCCGTGCTGGCCGCCGTGGAGCGCCTGATCCCGAACGCCAGCTACGTGGGCATCCGCCAGGATTACCATGGCCACGACCGGCTGCTCACCCTGCGCATCTGACGACGGAGTCATCATGGCCCATTCACCCCATCGACCTTTCGACCTGGTCATCCTGGACCTGGATGGCACCATCCTCGACCTGTATCAGCCTGCCCCCATCGCGCCGGCCGTGCAAAAGGCCATCGCCGCGGTCCAGGCGGCGGGCATTCCGGTGACCATCGGAACAGGTCGAACCTTTGAGTATGTGCGCCAGTACGTGGCGCCCCTGCGGATCACCACCCCCGTGGTGACCACCCAGGGGGCCGTCATCGGCGATCCCCGCACGGGTCGGGTGCTGGACCGGGTGGCCATGCCCCTTCCCCTGGCCCGCCGGGCGGCAGCCTGGATCGACGAACACGACTATGTCACCGCCTTCTACTTCAGCGATGAGGAGGGCCGGACCCATATCGTTCAGAACCGGAATGGCCCCGAAGAGGCGTTCTATGACCACGTGTTCGGCACACCCCGGACCTACCAGGAACGCCTGACGGCGCTGCTGGCCGACGAGACGGTGACCCGGCGATGGATGCCGTTGAAATTCCTGATCGTCTGTGACGCGGTGGCAGACGACGGCCAGGGCGGGTATGGGGATACGGAGGAGGAGGATAAAATCGTGGCAGAGCTAGAGGCTGCGTTGAGTCCCGGTCTGTACATCACCCGGACCCATCCCCGCCTGGTGGAGGGGACGCCCCAGGCGGCAGACAAGGGCGAGGGCTTGCGCAGGCTCTGCCGGCTCCTGGGGATCGATCCGGCCCGGGTGCTGGCCATCGGGGATAGCGACAACGACATCCCCATGCTGGAAGCGGCCGGCTATGCCGTGGCCATGGGCAACGCCAGCCCCGGGGTGCGGGCAGTGGCCGACTGGGTTGCCCCCAGCCTGTCAGAGGATGGGGTGGCCCGGGCTCTAGAGCGACTGATTCTGGCGCCCCTTTCCGCTGGCTCCGATCCGGCCTGAACCGGCGGGAGGGGCTCCTCATGCCCTGTCGGGGACTCTTTGTCTGTCAATCAGCTTGCGGATCCGGCGTCCCAGTTCATCGGCATCGGGCGGCTTTTGGAGCCATTCCACCAAGCCAGTCTCCAGAATTTCCTTGTCGCCAGCCCCCAGGGGGTAGCCGGTGACAATCAGCATTTTGAGCTCTGGGTGGTTCTGCCGCAGCCGAGTGTACAGCTCCAACCCGCCCAGGCGGGGCATCACCAGGTCGCAGACAATGAGGGCGATCTCCCGGCTGGATGCCTCGAAGATAGACGCGGCCTCCTCTCCGTCTCGGGCCACCAGGACTCGATAGCCCAGCCCCTCCAGGAGCTCTACCAGCGCATTGCGGGCCGCTTCATTGTCTTCCACCACCAGAAGTGTTTCGCTTCCCCGGAACGCCTCTCGATCCTGCTCTCCCTCCTTGGGTGTCGGCGGATCAAGGTGTACTTCGGGCAGGTAGAGGGTGAAGGTGGTGCCCTGGCCGACCCGACTATCCACCAGAATCTCCCCGTGATGTTGTTTCACAATCCCATAGACCTGGGCCAGGCCCAATCCAGCGCCCTTGCCCGGCTCCTTGGTGGTGAAAAACGGTTCAAAAATGTGGCTCAGGTGTTGGGGATCGATGCCATGGCCTGTATCCGCCACGGAGAGGCGCACGTACGAGCCGGGCTTCATATCGGCAACCGGTACCTTCTGGGCCGGCTGGATAGCCCGGTGGCTGAGGGAAAAGCGCAGTTCCCCCCCGTGGGGCATGGCATCCCGGGCATTGACGGCCAGATTCATCAAGACCTGCTGGATGCGGGTGGCATCGGCATGGACCAGGAAGGGCCCAGGCTCGTGCTCCAGCTGGACCTGGATGTTTTCAGGTAGGGTGCGCCGGAGCATATCCACCACCTTTTGAATCAAGGCCAGCAGGTCCATATGCTCCAGGTGGATCACGGAACGCCGGCTGAAGTCCAGGATCTGGTTGATCAGGTTGGTGGCGTGGCGCGCCTGTTGGGAGATGGTAGCCAGGTAATGCTGATTCTTGGGGTGATGGGGGTTACGGCGCAACATTTCGCTGTAGAGGGCAATCACCGACATGACGTTGTTAAAGTCATGCGCGATGCCTGCGGCCAGTTGCCCTACCGTGGCCAGCCGCTCCTGATTCCGGATGCGTTCCCGCTCCACCACCCGGCCTAACTGGGCGCCAATATGCAGCAGGACTTCCATCAGCAGATGGTCAGTGGGACGTGGCTCTGTGGTGTAGAACTCCAGCACGGCCACCACCTCCTGGCCGATCAGGGCTGGAAAGGCGAAGCCGGCCCCCAGCCCGGCCGCGGCCGCCGCCGCAGCCCGCTGGAAGAGTGGCTCGGTGCAGGCATTCTCCAGCCACAGGGGCTGGCCGGTGGTGTAGACGGCGTGGATCAGCCCTCCCGGATCGCTGGCCCGTACGCACAGGGGGCGGGTGGCCTCGATGAACGGGGCAAATCGTTCGGTCTCGCCTGCGATATACCAGATGTCGGTGGAATCCATGGTGCGCCGGGCCGGGTTGGCCATGTAGGCGTGGGCCAGGGGCCAGCCAATGTGGGTGCAGATGCGTTCCATGGCGAAGTGGAGGGCCTGCTCCACGTTCGTGGACTCATTGGCCGCCACCGCGATCTCCTGCAGGAGCTTGACCGTGGCGTTCCGCTGGCGCACCATTTCCTGGGCCTGGCGCCGCTCGATGGCATAGCGTATGGCGCGGACCAACAGGGAGCTGTCCACCTGCCCCTTGACCAGGTAGTCCTGGGCTCCGGCACGAACCGCTTCCAGGGCGAACTCCTCGTCGTCCAGCCCGGTGAGCAACAGGATGGGCGTGTCCGGCGCGTGATTTTGGACGGCGCGAAAAGTGTCAAAGCCCTGGCTGTCGGGCAGGTTCAAGTCCAGCAGGATAACGTCTACCGGGCTTTCCTGCAGGAACTGAAGCGCCTTCTCCAGGCGATCCCGATGGGTGAGGCGCGACGGGAAGGCCGGCGCCATACGCAGGTATTCCTGGATCAGGCGGGCATCGCCTGGGTTATCTTCGATGAGTAAGATGTGGTTGGTGTGTTGAACCATCATTGATCGTCCGGGGGAAGTTTCACAATCGTTAGCCAGAAATCCTCGACCGACTTCACCACCTTCATGAACTGCTCCAAATCCACCGGCTTGGCGATGTAGCAGTTGGCGTGGAGGTCGTAACTGCGCAGGATGTCCTCATCTGCCTCGGAAGTGGTCAGGATGACCACCGGGATACGCCGCAGGCTGGAGTCCTGTTTGATCTCGGCCAGCACTTCTCGCCCATCTTTTTTGGGCAGGTTGAGATCCAGCAGGATCAGATCCGGTCGAGAGACGCCGGTGTAGGGTGCCTCCTGGCGCAGGTAGGCCATGGCCTCCACCCCGTCCCAGGCGACGTTGAGGCGGTTCTGAACTTTGGCTTCTTTGAGGGCTTCCATGGTCAAGCGGACGTCACCCGGGTTGTCTTCCACCAGCAGGATGTCAATGGGTTTGAGCGACCAGACACTCATGGGTGATTTCTTCCTTTCGTCCTCAGAGGGGACATAAAGACATAGAGGCAGGCCATTCCGTCAGCGTTGAACCGGCTTCACGTTCAGGTAACGCTGTATCCACAATGGGGGGAAGTATGCCCAGGTAACGGCGATCGCTGCCAGCAGCCCCAAGAATTGGCTGAGCAAGCGAAGGCCAATGGCGCCGCTGGCATTGAGCATCATCACCAGCAACGATCCCAAGAACCAGGTTAGAATGCTTCCACTTACCAGCACAATCCGAAACTGCTGAGACCGATCGTGAATCCGAAAGGCCAGGCTCAGATAGCCCAGGGCCCCGAGGAACACCGGGCCGATGAGCAGGAGGAGGGCCGGAAGCACCCAGGCAGGGCTGGATTTACCATTCGCCGCTCCTCCAGAATCCAGGGTGGCTGACAGGTTCGCGGTGATCAAGTAGAGCAGGACCACATAGACAGTCCCGTAAAACACAAGGGACGGAACCAGAAGCCGGGGGTTGCCCGTAAAAAGATAGAGAAAATAGTAGGACAATCCCCATACAGCTGCGCAGACAAGTAGCAGGTTGAGATACGTTGCAGTGCCGTTGAGTCCTGGATCGGCAACACCGAATAGCTGCAGCAGATTGCGCACAGTGCTAACCAGGGTGGTGCCGGCCAGGCCAAACCACCAGAGCATAAAGAGTCGCCAGGCCAGGCGCTCACGAGGATCCTCTAATTTCCGGGCCGAAAGGTGATAGCCGACGAACAAGTAGAGAGCGCCTGCGGCCAGGGATGTAAGTGTTAGAGGCCATGACACCAGTGTTGCCATCGTTCACCTATCGATGGGGTCATAAATCCCATACACCATCTGAAAATGTTGTGGAATATCGAACCTGTGGGACAGATGCCAGAGCTTCTTGGCCGTCGTCCCAAGTTGACTTGCCCTAAATCAGGCGCTCGGCCCGGGCTTCCAGAGAATCCTGCCGCCCGTTCGTTTGCGACTCGGGCTCTGGCTGGTGGCGGGCCAGTTCTTCCAGGTGAGCCTGGGCCACCGGATCTCCCGCGGGTACTTCCTCCTCCTCAGGACGATCCGGCAGTTCGAAGAAGAATGTGGTGCCCTGCCCGGGCTCTGACTCCACCCAGATGCGCCCCCCGTGCCGTTCTACGATGCGCTTGCATAGGGCCAGGCCAATGCCGGTGCCCGGATACTCGGTCTTGGCGTGGAGGCGCTGGAAGATGACGAAGATCCGTTCGTGATAGGCCGGGTCAATGCCGATGCCATTGTCCTGGACAGCAATGCGCCAGCCATTAGGCTGCCGGGTAGCCCAGACGTGAATGCGTGGCGGCTCTTCCTTGCGGAACTTGATGGCGTTGTTGATGAGGTTTTGGAAGAGCTGCACCAACTGGGCCTGGTCAGCCCAGACGGTGGGCAAAGGTTCGGCAATGATCTGGGCCTGATTCTCCTCGATGGCCACGGCCAGGTTGGCCATGGCCTGTTGAAGGGCCTGGTTGCAATCGGTGGCGGCGAATTCCCGGCCGCGGGTGCCGACCCGGGAATAGGCCAACAGGTCGTTGATCAGGCGCTTCATGCGGGTGGCGCCATCCACAGTATAGGCGATAAATTCCCGGGCATCTTCGTCCAGCTTGTCTTTGTACCGGCGTTCCAGCAGTTGTAGATAGCTGGTGACCATGCGCAGGGGCTCCTGCAGGTCGTGGGAAGCCACGTACGCGAATTGGGCCAGGTCCGCATTGGAGCGGCGCAGCTCTTCGGTCTGACGCTGGAGCATCTCTTCCGCTGCCTTGCGTTCGGTGATGTCCCGGGCCACAGCGTAGATCAGGCGTTCCTCTTCATCGAAGATGGCACTCCACAAAAGCCATTTGTAGGAACCATCTTTACACAGATAGCGGTTCTCAAAGTTGTGTAACGGCATGCCCTGGCGGAGCCGTTTGGCCATTTCCAGGGTACGCTCCCGGTCGTGGGGGTGGACCAGGGCGTGGGCCGGCATACCGTGCAACTCCTCGAGCTCGAAGCCCAGGGTCGTGGACCACATGGGGTTGAGCTCCTGGAAGCGGCCTTCAAAGTCAAGGATAGCCAGCATGTCCAGGGAAAGGTTAAAGAATTGGTCCGCCCGACGACGCCATTGGATACGTTGGACCGAGAGGGCCTCGGCCATGCGGTTGAACTCCTGGGCCAGCAGCCCCAGTTCATCCCGGCTGCGGACGGGCAAACGCAGGCTGAAGTCGCCCTGGGCAAAGCGGACTGCTCCTTCCTGCATCTGTTGAATAGGACGGGTGAGGGAGCGGGAGAGACCGGTGGCGATGACGGAAACCGCCAACAAGGTGATGCTGCCGATCAGCAGCATGGAGTGGCCGAAGTCCCAGATGGGCTGGTAGGCCTCCCGCTGTTCCATCTCGGCGACCAGGCAGAGCTCCTGGGCCGGCATCCAACGGTAGGCGCTGAGGACCGGCACGCCCAGATAATTGGTACCCAGCAAAAGTCCACTGTTGCCGGCCAGGCATTGCTGCACGGCCGGGGTATGAATCCCTCGACGCAACACGGCCGGATCGTCGATCCAGCGGGGCTGGCTCACGAAAAAGTTGGCCCGGTTGACCAGGTAGACGTCGTCGGTGGCGTGGCGGCCGCTACGCCGGGTCAGGATTTCGTTCATGGCGGCCAGATTCAGGCGACCGGCCAGGACACCCAACACCGCGCCATCGGACGCCCGAATCGGCGCGCCGGCAGTCATAGCCAGCTGCTGGAGGCTAACGGAATAGTAGGGTGCCTGTAAAAAGGGGCCCTGCAGGCCGTTGCGGAAAAAGGGACGATCCTCCTTAAACTTTCCTTCCTCAGCCGGGCTGGTGGAGGCCACAACCCGCCCCGTGGATCCGTCCAGCACCATCAGCTCCTGATAGCTGTTGGCTTCCTCGACCCAATGGAGGAGTTCGGTCACCAGTTGGTCGTGGGCCTCTCTCACGGTGGCGGGATCTGTTCCAGTGAGCATTTGGTGGGTCAGTGTCTGGACCGGTTGAGAGCGGGCCAGGGCATTCAAAACCTCCACCTCCTGGGCCATCCACGATTCCAGGGCCGCCTGCTTCTCCAGGGCCACAGCCGCCAACTCGGCGCTGATGGCGTTTTGCAAAGAGCTCCGGCCGCTGAGATAGCCCAGCCACCCCACGCCGGCCAGCAGAACAGACGCGAAGGTGACGAAGACCAGGGTCAGTTTAGGGGCCAGTTTTAGATTAGAAAACACAGATGCAACGGGCCACATTTCACTGTTCCGGATAGATTTCCCGAAGAATCTCCAAGGTAAAAACATCCGTAGGGTCCGGCACCGTCTGGTCGAGAAATTCGTAGGTGCCCAGGGCATCTACCATGCCCGTCCATTCCTCGATCGTCATCATCCCTATCGGATCTTGTCCGGTATGGATGAAAGGCAGGCTGGCCGTCAGGGTATTCAGCTCGTACATCGGGTCGGCCGCCGGGTTGTAATGGACCGTCAACTGGGCCGCTTCCGTTGGGTTCTCAATGGCGAAGCGCCATCCCCGGAGCGTGGCCCGCAGGAAGCGTACCACTGTCTCCCGGTTGGCGGCGAGGTAAGCGTCGGTGGTGACCAGGCTGTCGGTGCTGAAATGGACGCCGTAGTCATCGGGGTAGATCACATGTAGCTGGTATCCCGCTTTCTCGGCTGCCAACAATTCGGTGGTGACAAAACCTGTGGCCACGTCTACCTGGCCGGTAAACAGGGCCGAAAAGGCCGCATCCGGATCTTCGCGCCATTGATCAGGGTGCATGCCAACTTTTTCCATCATGGTATAGATTGGACTTTTGACAACGGAGTCAAAAGACGCAGGTCAAGATTTGCGAAAAAGAAGGAACTGCGCCAGAAGTAGTGCATGGACATCACTCGACACACTACCGCTCTGGAGCAGTTCCGGTGCACATTG